>NZ_JBRRCU010000012.1:0-74504 GCF_056759195.1 Stenotrophomonas sp. STEN083
CCCGCGGGTGTCGGCTCGCCGGCGCCGGGCGCGGGCCCCCCGGGGGCGGGCGCCCATCCCCCCCCCCCCCCGGGGGGGTTGGGGGGGGGGGGTGCCCCGCGGCAGCTGCGGTGGAGGTCGGACCCTCACCCCCGGCCCCTCTCCCGGAGGGAGAGGGGAGCAGGGCGGACGGGTTCGCCGCCGCCTGCTTCACATCATTCATCGTCACTGCGCCATCGGCGCCGGTGGCGCGTACGCGGGCCAGGTCGACGCCGAGCTTGCGAGCCATCGCACGCACGGCCGGCACTGCCTTGACGCCACCGACGGCCACGGCCTGTTCGGTGTGCACGGCATTGGAGCTGACCATCGCGCCGACTACGGTGCCTTCGTCGGCACGTTCGGCGGCAGCGGCAGCCACCGGTGCCGGAGCGGCAACTGGCGCGGGCGCGGCTTCGGCCGGGGCGCCGTGGTGGTGGCCGGTGTCCTGGCCTTCGGCACGCTGCGGCAGGTTCGGGTCGAGCTCGAAACTGGCCAGCACGTGGCCGGTCACCACGATGTCACCGGCGGGGCCGGCAAGCTTCAGTACCTTGCCGGAGTACGGTGAGGGCACTTCGACCACCGCCTTGGCGGTTTCCATTGCCACCAGCGGCTCGTCGAGCTTGATCACGTCGCCTTCCTTGACGAACCACTCAACGATGGTCGCGTCCGGCAGGCCTTCGCCCAGATCGGGCAGGTTGAAATTCTTGGTCTGGCTCATGTGAGTTTCTCTTCCAGCAATTCAAGTTCGCGTGCCGGCAGCCAGCCCTGCGCGCCATCGGCGCGCTCGGACCACCACCAGCCACCATGTTCGTGATGCAGCCTTACCTGCTCCCCGCGGTCAACGTCCAGCTCGCGTGCGCTGTAGTCACGCAGCGCTTCGGCACAGCCATTGTCCAATACCTGCAGCCAGGCCACCGGCGCCCAGCCGGCGCTGCCTTCGCTGGTTTTCACCCAGGCGAAGGCCGGCCATTCTTCGTCGCGTACACCGAGCTCGACAATCTGCCCGGTGCGGAACTGCAGGGGGTTGCGGTATTGGCTGCGGTAGCTGCCAATCAAGCGTGCCAGCATGTCAGCCCGCCGCGACCGCGCGCTTGGCGGCGGTCACAATCCGCTCAACGCTGGGCAGATATTTCATTTCCAGGCGGAACAGCGGGATGTGGGTGTCATAACCGGCAACGCGCTCGACCGGTGCCAGCAGGTCGTAGATCGATTCCTCGGCCAGACGTGCAGCGATTTCGGCACCAAAGCCCGCAGTCTTCGGCGCTTCCTGCACGATCACGCAACGGCCGGTCTTGGCCACCGACTCGGCGATGGTGGCGAAGTCCAGTGGACGCAGCGTGGCCACGTCAATGACTTCGGCACTGATGCCTTCGCCGGCCAGCTTGTCGGCCGCTTCCAATGCTTCCTTGACCTGTGCGCCCCAGGTAACCAGCGTCACGTCGGTGCCGTCACGCAGCACGAAGCACACGTCCAGCGGCAGTGCCTCGCCATCATCGACGACCACTTCCTTGTACTGGCGGTAGATGCGCTTGGGTTCCATGTAGATCACCGGATCCGGCTCGCGGATCGCGGCCAGCAGCAGGCCGTAGGCGCGCTGCGGGCTGGACGGCAGCACCACGCGCATGCCCGGCACATTGGTGAAGATGGCCTCGTTGGCTTCGCTGTGGTGTTCCGGCGCGCGGATGCCACCACCCCACGGCACGCGCAGCACCATCGGGCAGTGCAGGCGGCCACGGGTGCGGTTGCGCAGGCGCGCGGCGTGGCAGATCAGGTGATCGACCATCGGGTAGACGAACCCGTCGAACTGCGCTTCGGCCACCGGCTTCATGCCCTGTGCGGCCAGGCCGACGGTGAGGCCGGCGATGGTGGTTTCATCCAGTGGGGTATCGAGCACGCGCTGCGAGCCGAAGCGCTGCTGCAGGCCGGCGGTGGCGCGGAATACGCCGCCATTGACGCCGACGTCTTCGCCCAGCACCAGCACCGAGGGGTCGTGTTCCATTTCCCAGGCCAAGGCTTGGGTGACGGCTTCGATGAGGGTGATCGGGGTAGCTGTCATCGGGGTGTCTCCGCTGTTGCTCGCCGCGCTGTGCGCGACGCCGTGATCGTGGCTGGCCGAGGTGACAGGCGCATTGCGCTTGATGTCATCCATGACGCTGCTCCAGAGCGATGGCAGCAGCACGCTGCGCCAGCAGGTCCGGCGGCGGATCGGCATACAGATAGTCGAACATGGCCTCGACCGGCTGCACCGGGCAGTTGAGGTAGGCGTTGACCTCCTCATCGACGCGGGTGCCGCATTCGGCGATCCAGTTCTTTTCTTCTTCTTCGCTCCATACGCCATGCGCGGTGAGGTACTTGCGCAGGCGGATCAGCGGTTCCTTCAGCCAGGCCGATTTCACTTCGGCGTCGTCGCGGTACCGGCGGGCGTCGTCGGCTGTGGTGTGATCAGACAGGCGATAGGTGAGGAATTCCAGCACCGTGCCGCCCTGGCCGGACAGCGCACGCTCGCGTGCCTGTTCCATCGCCGCCATCACGGCGATCAGGTCGTTGCCGTCCACCTGCAGGCAAAACAGGCCGCCGGCCAGACCCTTCTGGGCCAGGGTTTCGGCGCCGGTCTGGGCCGAGCGCGGCACCGAGATGGCCCAGCCGTTGTTCACCACGCACAGGATCAGCGGCAGCTTGTAGGCGCCGGCCGAGTTCACCGCAGCGTAGAAGTCGGTCTTGGAGCTGCCGCCATCACCGCAGACGGTGACTGCAACCTGCGGCATGTTGCGCAGTTTGAACGACAGCGCCGAGCCGGCTGCATGCAAGCACTGGGTCGAGATCGGCACGCAGATCGGGAAGTCGCGGACCGCATCGCTTTCGCGGTCGTAGTCGCTGCCGCGCTCGTCGCCGCCCCAGTACATCAGAACGTCACGCGGGCGCACGCCGCGCATGAACATGGCGCCGTACTCGCGGTAGCTGGGGGCGAACACGTCGCCGCTCTTCATGGCCGCGCCGATGCCGACGTGGGCCGCTTCATGGCCCAGGCAGGAGGCAAAGGTGCCGAGCTTGCCGGTGCGCTGCAGCGCCACGGACTTGGTGTCGAACACCCGCGTGGCCAGCATCTGCTTGAACATCGGCAGCAGCGAGCGTGGGTCACGCAGCGAGGCGGGGAGATCGTCACGTACCAGGTTGCCGTCGGCATCCAGGTACTGCAGGTAATCGATTTGGAACTGGGCGGAAACCGTCATTGCAGCAACACCTTGGACAGATGGTTTCAAATGATAGGAATTACGCATGGTAAGGACTCAGTCCGAAAAAGCCGTCCTGCGCCGCAACAAGACTGACCGGGTACAGATCGGTTTTGTTCCGCAGGGCGCGATTCGGGTGAGCAATTACAACGTATTCAGTCTGTAACAACAGGAACGGCACATTGTCGCGCCGCTGGGGTTTGCGCGTGTTTCGATTCCGTTTGCGCAGGAGCCAGAGCCAGGGCACCCCTCCGCAACCCTCCCCTTGCCTTCGGCAAAGGGAGGCGTAGTGCCGACCCATGGTCGGCGGATTGCCCGGGTAGTGCCGACCCATGGTCGGCAGGGTTTCACCGGTAATGCCTCTGCCGACCATGGGTCGGCACTACAGGAAGTGCAACCCTGCGTTACCCTTGCCGCCCCATACGATGGCCAGGCCGATGACCGTAGAAAAGAACCAGCGTGAGCTCGAAGCAGGTATCCATACCGACCTGCAGGGCCGGCTCACCTACGGCGGCTATCTGCGCCTGGATCAGTTGCTGACGGCCCAGCAGCCGCTGTCCAACCCGCCGCACCACGACGAAATGCTGTTCATCATCCAGCACCAGACCTCGGAGCTGTGGCTCAAGCTGCTCGGCCATGAGCTGCGCGCTGCCCGCGGACATATGCAGCGCGACGAGGTCTGGCAGTGCCGCAAGGTGCTGGCCCGGGCCAAGCAGGTGCTGCGCCTGCTGACCGAGCAGTGGGCGGTGCTGGAGACCCTGACGCCCTCCGAGTACATGGGTTTCCGCGACGTGCTGGGTCCGTCGTCGGGCTTCCAGTCGCTGCAGTACCGCTATATCGAATTCCTGCTCGGCAACAAGAACGCCGACATGCTCAACGTGTTTGCCCACGACCCGGAAGGGCAGGCGCAGCTGCGTGAGGTGCTGGAAGCACCCAGCCTGTATGAGGAGTTCCTGGCCTACCTGGCGCGCTTCGGCCATGCCATCCCGGCGGCCTACGAAGGCCACGACTGGACCCAATCGCATATCAGCGACCCGGCCCTGCGCCAGGTCTTCGAGAACATCTACCAGGACACCGACCGCTACTGGCGTGAGTATTCGCTGTGCGAGGACCTGGTGGACCTGGAGACCCAGTTCCAGCTGTGGCGCTTCCGCCACATGCGCACGGTGATGCGGGTGATCGGTTTCAAGCGCGGCACTGGCGGTTCCAGCGGCGTGGGCTTCCTGCGACAGGCCCTGGAGCTGACCTTCTTCCCCGAACTGTTCGAAGTGCGTACCACCATCCGCGGCGACGCCTGAGCTCTTGTCAGGGCTGAAAACCCAGCCTATTCAGCGGTTTGCGCTGCAGCATGGGCTGGGCTCGGAGAACACGGTCCAGGCTTGGCGCAGGACTTGGTTGCAGCAGTATGTATTTGACGTGAAGCCGACGCTTCTGTGATCCTCGCCCGTCGCGCCGGTTCCGGCCGACTTGTTTGCATTATTTACCCAACGAATCATCAGGGGACACCGCATGAGCGCTGCCGCGCCGAATTCCGCACCAACCCCGGCGCCCGTGCCGGAGTTCAAGACGCTGCTTGGTCATCCCAAGCCTTTGTGGATGCTGTTCATGGCCGAATTCTGGGAACGCTTTGCGTTCTACGGCATTCGCTGGGCCATGGTGTTGTACATCGTCGCGCAGTTCCAGGGCGGCCTGGCCTCGGGCGAAAAGCCTGCAGCCGAGCTGTACGGTGCCTACCTGGCGCTGGTCTATGCCGGTGCCATCTTCGGTGGCTACGTCGCTGACAAGCTGGTCGGCTTCCAGCGCTCGATCCTGCTTGGCGCGCTGTTCATGGCCATCGGCCTGTTCATGCTGGTCTCGCCCAGCGAAATGATCTTCAAGCTGGGTCTGGCCACGATCATCGTCGGCAACGGCCTGTTCAAGCCGATCATTTCCACCATGGTGGGCAAGCTGTACGTGCAGGGCGACGCCCGCCGCGATGCCGGTTTCACCATTTTCTACATGGGCATCAACATCGGTGCGCTGCTGGCACCGGTCATCACCGGTGCGCTGGCCAAGATGGTGTTCGGTACCGAGGAAGACCCGCACTACCAGTGGGTGTTCATCGCCTCGGGTATCGGCATGGTGATCAGCCTGATCTGGTTCTGGTTCGGCCGCAGCCAGCTCAAGGGTATTGGCCTGCCGGAAGAAGGTCAGCAGAGTCTGAGCCGGGTGGCGCTGGTTGCCGCGCTGGGCTTGCTGGTTGGCATTCCGGTGTTCTATTTCCTGCTGACCATTGATGCCAATGTGCTGCAGGCGATCCTGATGGCGCTGTTCATCGTGCCAGCAGTGATGCTGCTGGTGGAAGGCATCCGCAGTGGTTCGGTCGCGCGTGACAAGGTGATCGCCATGTTGGTGATCTTCGTGTTCAACGTGCTGTTCTGGATGTTCTTCGAACAGGCCGGCAGCTCGTTCACCTTCCTTGCCGACAAGATCGTCAACCGCGAATTCGGCAGCTGGACCTTCCCGCTGGAGTGGTTCCAGTCGGTGAACTCGGTCGCCATCATTGTCTGTGCACCGATCATGGCCTGGATGTGGGTCAAGATGGGCAAGTCCAATCCGTCCATCCCGCGCAAGTTCGGCCTGGGTCTGGTGTTCAATGGTCTGGCTTTCCTGCTGCTGATGGTGGCGCTGTCGAGCATGGTCAACGACGCCGGCAAGATCCCGTTCTGGACCCTGTTCGCGGTCTATGTGATCCAGTCCATCGGTGAGCTGTGCCTGTCGCCGATCGGTCTGTCGATGACCACCAAGCTGGCACCGACCCGTCTGGCCGGCATGGCAATGGGTTGCTGGTTCCTGTCGATTGCCATTGGTAACAACCTGGCCGGTATCTTTGCGGGCAAGGTCAGCGGCGAAGGCGGCATGACCGTGGCATCGGCGCAGTCCGGTTACACCTTCGGCTTCTGGGCCCTGGTGGGTTCGGGCGTGGTGCTGTTCCTGGTCGCCCCGTTGATCAACAAGCTCATGCACGGTGTGAAGTAAGGAGTCAGGCGATGAAACTGCTGTTCGGAATGGTTCCCTTGTTGCTCAGCGTGGCGCTGGCTGGCTGCAATCAACCGCCTGCTGCCAAGCCTGAAAAGGTGCAGCCGCTGGATACGTCCGAACAGAAGGCACCGGTGGCTGATACCAGCCAGCCGGTGGCATCGGGCAATACCCCCACCGCAGCGGATATCGCTGCGGTGGCTGGGCTCAACGCGCAGTTCGACCCGGCCCGCGATCCGGTCGCAGACCTGGAAACGGCCAAGGTCGAGGCCCAGCGCGGGGGCAAGCGGATCATCCTGGACGTGGGTGGCGAGTGGTGCTCCTGGTGCCATCTGCTGGACGCCTTCATGGAAGGGGATTCGGAGCTGCGCCGTTTCCGTGATGGCAACTACGTGTGGATGAAGGTCAACTACAGCGAAGAGAACGAGAACGCCGAGTTCCTTGCGCGCTTCCCGGAGATCAAGGGCTATCCGCACCTGTTCGTGTTGGATGCCGAAGGCCAGCTGCTGCATTCGCAGTTCACTGGCGATCTGGAGAAGGGCAAGGGTTACGATCGCGCCAAGTTCGATGCCTTCTTGAAAGAGTGGGCGCCGCCGGCGAAGTAAGCCTGCGATGTGCTTGAACGAAAACGGCGCCGAAAGGCGCCGTTTTCGTTACCCCCTCCCTTTGGCCAAAGGCCAAGGGGAGGGCTGGGGAGGGGTGCATTTGAATTAGCTGTCAGCTGTTTGCTGGCAGCAAAGCCAAAGCCAAAGCCAAAGCCAAAGCACCCCTCCCCAACCCTCCCCTGCGCTGCGCGCAAGGGAGGGGGCGAAGCAGCATCTTCATTTTGTTCGCCCGCGGCCGCTAACGAATCAATCCCTCTGCATCCGGCTCCTTGCCCTCACACATCATGCAGCCAGCTGCCAGCTCTGATTCCAACGCCGTCGCGACCGCCGAACAGGACCTGTCCGGCACCAGCCTGCCTACGGTGGACGAACTGCTGGACGAAAGCGCCGCGTCGGAAGAACCCGCACCGCCGCCGCGCTACCGGCTACCGCAGGCTTCGGTACCGCCCAACATCATGTTGCAGTCGGCCGTCACCCGGCTGGTCGAGCAGAAAGAACAGATCGACCAGATTGCCCGCAACGGTTTGCTGGCCGGCCTGCTGCCGCCCGAATGGAGTGCATCGCCCGGCAACGAGCTGCGTGCCTTCGTTGCCAGTGTGGTGCCGTTCGCCTCCGACAGCGTGCGCGGCGAGACCGTCGCCGCGCGGGTGCCGTTGAAGTTCCTGCTTGGCCATTCGCAGCGCTGGGGCAAACCCGATGTGGCCGAACCCAATTCCTTGTCGGCCTTTCTGGCCAGCGATGAGCGCGCCAACAGCGGCGTCAGCGATCACGCCGAGGTCATGCTGCTGTCGCCGCTGGGCCTGGGCTGGGCGCACTCCGGTCGCAGTCGCGTCGGCTTTCTGCGCGCGATGGGCGTTGAATCGATGGCAGCACGGGTGACCGCCTTGCCGTACCCGGCGCCGGAACAGCTGGCGTTCTACCAGGTCAACAACGACGGCCTGACCCAATTCTGGTGCGTGATGGACAAGCGCCGACTGCGCGCGCTGCCGGTGCCTGCGCTGTCGCTGCCGTTGTTGACCGCCTACGGCGTTGCTGCGCCAGAAGCATGGCCATCCAACTGGCCGGCACCGGCCGAAGTTGGCGCGGAGCTGGCGTTGGCGCGCATGGGCAAAGGCACTGCCGAAGTCGATCTGGTCAAGCTTGTGGACAAAATCAGACGTGACCAGGCCAACGATGCCTGGACCGGCGCCAGCCTGATGCAGCTGCACACCTGGGTGCCGCGCTGGCGGTTCTTCCTGACCTCGTTCATCGGTCTGCCGGCCGGCCTGTTGCTGCTTGCAGCATTGGCTTTGCCCGGCCGCGTGGAAGCGGCGGCGGTGGCGGCGGCATTGGGTTTTGCAGGTGGTGCGATCGCGGCCCTTGCCGCGCCGTGGATCTATGCGCGGCGCAAGCACCTGAGTTGATCGTCGCTGACGATCAACCCTCGTTCATGCGCTGCAGACCGGCATCGGCCAAGCGCGTGATCAGGCGTTCGAGTACCTGTTCTTCTTCCTCGCTGAGCGCTGACATCAGCCGCCGCTCCATCTCGATCACCATTGGCGCGATGGTCTCGTAGACCTCGAAGCCTGCGGCAGAAAGCGCCAGCACCGAGCGGCGACGGTCATCGCCATGGGTCTCGCGTTTGATGAAACCGCGCTCCAGCAGACGCGCCACGGCGCGGCTGACCGCCACCTTGTCCATCGCCGTGCGCTCGGACACTTCGCTGGCCGAGGAGCCCGGGTACAGCGCCAGGATGGTGATCACCCGCCACTCGGGAATGGCCAGGCCATAGCGCTCGCCGTACAGCCGGGCGATGTTGCCGCTGACCCGGTTGGACAAGACGCTGATGCGGTAAGGCAGGAACTGCTCAAGATCCAGCAACACGTGCGAGGCGCGGATGCTGGTGGACTTGCTGTAATCGGAAGAGCTCATGCTGCAGTGCACCTTGATGGTGGTTTCATGTGAAACTATAACCTTCGGTCCAGACCCGCTTTTTGCGGCGGATCTTCCTGTTTTCATCGCCGGTACCCCGGCGACCGCCATGCTTCCGGAGGCAACCCATGAACACCCCTACTGCATCCAACGCGCCCAACCTGGGCATGCAGGTCACCACCTTTGAAAACCCGATGGGCATCGATGGTTTTGAGTTCGTCGAATTCGGCGCACCGGCGGGGCAGGCTGCCCAGCTGCACGCTTACTTCAAGAACATGGGGTTCACGGCCGTCCTCCGCCACCGGCAGCGTGCTATTACCGTCTACCGTCAAGGCGGCGTCAACTTTCTTGTGAACGAGGAGCCGAATTCGTTCGCTGCCGACTTCGCCGCCAAGCACGGCCCGAGCGCCTGCGGCTTTGCCATCCGCTTCCAGAAGCCGGCTGACGAAGTGCTTGCCATGGCCCTGGGCAACGGTGCCGAGGAAGTGGACCTGCTGGCCGAGACCCGCGCCGTGCCGGCGCCGGTGATCAAGGGCATCGGCGATTGCATGCTGTACCTGGTGGATCGTTACGGCGGTGCCGGCAGCATTTACGACGCCGACTACGAGCCGATCGAAGGCGCCGACCAGAACCCGGTCGGCTTCGGCCTGACCTTCATCGACCACCTGACCCACAATCTGTACCTGGGCAACATGCAGCAGTGGTCGGACTATTACGAGCGTCTGTTCAACTTCCGCGAGATCCGCTACTTCGACATCAAGGGCGCAAAGACCGGCCTGGTGTCGAAGGCGATGACCGCGCCGGACGGCGTCGTGCGCATCCCGCTCAACGAGTCCTCCGACCCGAAGAGCCAGATCAACGAATACCTCGACGCCTACAAGGGCGAGGGCATCCAGCACATCGCCTGCTTCACCGACAACATCTATGACACCGTCGAAGCGATGCGTGCGCAGGGTATTGATTTCCTGGATACGCCGGACACCTACTTCGACGTGGTCGACCTGCGCATCCCGAACAATGGCGAAGACGTCGAGCGCCTGCGCAAGAACAAGATCCTGATCGACGCCGACCCGGAAACCAAGCAGCGCAAGCTGCTGCAGATCTTCACCAAGAACTGCATCGGCCCGATCTTCTTCGAGATCATCCAGCGCAAGGGTAATGAAGGGTTCGGCGAAGGCAACTTCCAGGCCTTGTTTGAAAGCATCGAGCGCGACCAGATGGATCGTGGCGTGCTGTAAAAGCTTTGCTTGGGGCCTTTGCTTGAGGCCTTTGCTTGAGGCCTTTGCTTGAAGCCTTTGCTTGAAGCCTTTGCTCAAAGCCTTTGCTCAAAGCCCCTCTCCCGCTTGCGGGAGAGGGGTTGGGGTGAGGGCAAGCTCTTGCAGTTGCTGTTGATTTCCGCAGCCACCCAGGTCGCCAGTTGCCTTAGGATCAAGTCAAAAGCTTCCCCTCACCCCAACCCCTCACCCCGCAAGCGGGAGAGGGGCTCAATCGCAAAACATAGGCCGTCACCATGGTCAGCAACGCTTATCAATCCGGCTTCGGCAATGAGTTCGCCACCGAGGCTGTGCCCGGCACCTTGCCGGTGGGTCGCAATTCGCCGCAGCAGGTGGCGCACGGGCTGTATGCCGAGCAGCTGACCGGCACCGCCTTCACCGCGCCGCGCGGCAGCAACCGCCGCAGCTGGCTGTACCGCATCCGCCCGGCGGCGATGCACGGTGAGTTCACTCCGTTCGAGCAGCCGCGCCTGCACAGTGATTTCAGCAAGTCGGCGGCATCACCCAACCAACTGCGCTGGGACCCGCTGCCGCTGCCCACGGAGCCCACCGACTTCATCGATGGCCTGTACACGATGGGCGGCAACGGCTCGGCTGAAGCGCACACCGGCGCCGGCATCCATCTGTACGCCGCCAACGCTGACATGCGCGGCCGCTATTTCTACAACGCCGACGGCGAGTTGCTGATCGTGCCGCAGCTGGGCCGGCTGCGCCTGCGCACCGAGATGGGCGTGATCGAGATTGAACCGCAGCAGATCGCGGTGATCCCGCGCGGCGTGCGCTTCGCGGTCGAGCTGCCGGACGGGCAGGCACGCGGCTATGTCTGCGAGAACTTCGGCGCGCTGTTGAAGCTGCCCGACCTCGGCCCGATCGGCAGCAATGGCCTGGCCAACCCGCGTGACTTCGAAACGCCAGTCGCCGCCTATGAAAACCTCGACGGCCAATTCGAACTGGTCGCCAAGTTCCAGGGCCGCCTGTGGCGTGCCGACATCGGCCATTCGCCGCTGGATGTGGTTGGCTGGCACGGCAACTACGCGCCGTACCGTTACGACCTGCGCCACTTCAACACCATCGGCTCGATCAGCTACGACCATCCGGATCCGTCGATCTTCCTGGTGCTGCATTCGGCCAGCGATACCGCGGGCACCAGCAACCTGGATTTCGTGATCTTCCCTCCGCGTTGGCTGGTGGCGCAGAACACCTTCCGTCCGCCGTGGTTCCACCGCAATATCGCCAGCGAGTTCATGGGCCTGATCCACGGTGCCTACGATGCCAAGGCCGAAGGCTTCGTGCCGGGCGGTGCGTCCATGCACAACTGCATGACAGGCCACGGTCCGGATGCGGCCACCTTCGACAAGGCCTCGCAGGCGGACCTGTCCAAGCCTGACGTGATCACCGACACCATGGCCTTCATGTTCGAAACCCGTGGCGTGATCTGCCCGACCGAGCAGGCAATGGACGCCGCGCACCGCCAGCGCGGTTACCAGGCCTGCTGGAGCGGGCTGCGCAACAACTTCACGCCGCCCAAGGGCTGATTCACGCCGGCAGCGGTGCTGGTTCCAGCACCGCTGCCAGATGGGTTTCCGGCAGCACTTCCTGCAGGCGTCCACGCACACGCTGGGCGTAGCCGTCGGAGGTCATTGCCGGCAGATGGCTGAGTGCCAGCTTCAGTGCCTGCACGCTATCGCCTTCCTCGCGCGCTGCCTGCAGCAGCTTGTGCAGCTGCGCTGCAGTGGGGTTGCGCTGCAGGGCGAGGATATCCAGCACGTAGATGCGTGCAGCGACCAGTGAGCGGCGCCGTTCAACGGGCGCCTGCGTTGGGGCCGAGGCAGGCGTGGCTGCTGCCGCAATCGGCAGCGGAGCCGGTGTGGCCGGAGGGGGCGCGGCTGCGGCAGACGCAGCCGCGACATCAACCTGCAGATAGCCGTCGCGCTGCAGCTGCGCGATCAGCTCGGGCACATCGTTGCCGAGCATGCCACTCAATTCGGCCAGGTTGCGCTTGCCATCGCACAGGATCAATGCCCGTCGCTGGCGCAGGTCCAGCGCGGCGCGGTGCGTCTGCAGCACGGTGTGGCCAAGTTCGGTCTTGTGCGGTTGCATGGGCGTTGGGCACGGACGACGTAGGCGTCCAGCCTGTCGCCATCAGGTGAAACCACGATGACAAGTCTGTCTTCGCGCTGGCCGGACACCGTTGTCGCTAGACTCGGCCGCAAACCCGCCCGGAGCTGCTGCATGAAGCGTATTGCCCTGCCGATGTCCCTGTTCGCCGTCCTGCTGGTGGCCTGCCAGCGCACTCCGCAGGCCGAGCCGGTAGCTGCGGAACCTGCTGCAGCTCCGGTGCCAGCGCCAAGCCCGGGCAGTTCCACGCAAGTGGCAAGCAGCGACGCCGATTGGCAGGGCTACGGCGCCGCCCAACTGGGCATCGATGCCGAGCAGTTGCGTACGGTATGGACGGGCGAACTGCAGGGTGATGCCGCGGCCGATGGTGGCTGCTATTACCTGTCGCCGGCCGCGCACAGTGAGGGTGGGCCGTTCTTCATGCTGGAGAGTGGCAAGTTCGTCCGCTACGACGTGCGCGGTGGCAATACTGCCGCGCCGGGTGGCGGCAAGATCGGTATGGATCTTGCCCAGCTGCAGGCGCTTTACCCGCAGGCCGAGCCGCTGCAGCCGCACAAATACGAGGAAGGCGGCAAGGTGCTGCGCGTGCCGGCAACGGACGGCAGCCAGAGCGTGCTGGTGTTCGAATTGGGCGCCGACGGCAAGGCCACGCTCTGGCGCGTAGGCCTGCCGCCGCAGGTGGATTACGTGGAAGGCTGTGGCTGATACCCTGCTGCGGCCATAGGCAGTAGCGCGGGTATGCTCCCGGCACCGCCGTCATCACTGCAGGGGAGGGAGGCGCAATGTTCGAAGCTATCGCATGGTTTGTCCTGGGGCTGGTGTTGCTGGCTCTGGGCGGTGATTCCATCGTCAAGGCCGCCTCGGGCCTGGCCCAGCGCTTCGGTGCCTCGCCGTTCGTCGCCGGTTTGTTGCTGGTGGCCTTCGGCACCTCGTTGCCGGAGCTGGTGGTCAATGCCCGCGCCTTAGCCGTCGGTGCACAGGAGCTGGCGCTGGGTAATGCAGTCGGCAGCAATATCGTCAATGTCGGCCTGACCCTGGGCCTGGCTGCGCTGGCGTTCCCGCTGGTGGTGCGCACGCGCCTGTTGTCGCCGCTGCTGGTGCTGTTGGCGGTGGCGACGCTGGCCTTGATCGTGTTTGGCCTGGATGGTGCGATCAGTCGCATCGAAGGCATCGTGTTGCTGCTGGGCTTCGTCGGCGTGTTGGCCTTCCTGCTGAAGCGTGCAGGGCATGAACCTGTGGCATTGCAGGAAAACATCGCTGACTACGCCACCACCCGCACGCTGCTTGGGCTCAACATCATTCGTCTCGTCATCGCTGCGGTGGTGCTGTACTACGGCGCGCGTTTCGTGGTGCAGGCAGCACCGGTGATCGGCGCTGGCTGGGGTATGTCGCCATTGCTGGCGGGTTTGTTGCCCGTCGCCATAGGCACCGCGTTGCCGGAAGTCGCTGCAGCCATTGCCGCTGCACGGCGCGGCCAGGGTGACATGGTGGTGGGCCACGTGATCGGCTCCAGCCTGTTCAACGTGCTGGTGGTGATTGGTGGCATGGCGGCGCTGCGGCCGATGCCGTTGCCGGCCTCGTTCGTGCGGCTGGAGTTGCCGGCAGCGATCGTGTTCGTGCTGATGCTGTACCCGATGCTGCGCGGCGACCTGAAGATCAGTCGCGGCGAAGGCGCGGTGTTGTTCATCGCCTTCCTTGCATGGATCGGCCTGGAGCTGGCGCTGTTCACCTTGTAGGAGCGGGGGCGCTGTCTCTTGCTTTCATTGGCACTACTAGGCTTGAATCAGCGGTCCTGAGCTGACATGGAGTCGAGCATGCGTAGGTTTTTGTTGATGGCTGTGGCGTGCATGGGCTTGGCGGGATGTGCGCATGTCGGCCGTAGCAGCACATGGGTGGATCCCTCCATGGCGGTGCAGTTGGCGGCTGCGGCTGGGCCGCAGCGCGGGGTAGATGGGGTGTTTGCGCTGACGGTGCGTGCAAGTGGCAATGCCGATGGCAGGTTGTACCTGAACTCCCAATCGGATTATCGCGATCCGCGCAATCTGAGCATCAGCATCGGGCCCGATGCGCTTCAGGAGATGGTGGCTCAATACGGGTCGGATCCCGGAGCAGCCTTGAAGGGACGCGCGATCCTGGTGCGGGGTACGGCGCGGATGGTGCGTATAGGGTTCGTTGCTGATGGCAGACGCGTCAGCGACAAGTATTACTACCAGACGCACGTGCGAGTGGATGACGCCACGCAGCTACGGCTGCGCTGAAGTGGGCCTGTAGTGCCGAGCCATGCTCGGCAGGGGCGTTACCTGGCAGGCTTCATGCCGAGCATGGCTCGGCACTACAGGTGGAGCTTGTGCTCGGTATTACTCTTTCGGCGGCTCCGGGCGGCTTTCCATCATCAGCGACAGTGCGGCCTTGGCCATCAGGTGGGCGCTGATCGGTGCGGTGATGAACAGGAACACGGTGATCAGCAGCTCGCGTGGCTGCGGGTCCTGGCCAAGGAAAATGTGGTACGCCACCGAGCACACCAATACGCAGCCAACGCCCAGTGTGCTGGCCTTGGTCGGTGCGTGCAGGCGCTTGAAGAAATCGGAGAAACGCACCAAGCCGAGTGCACCTATCAGGATGAAGATGCAGCCGAAGGCCAGCAATGCCGACAACGCGATTTGCAGAAAGGTGATCATTCGACGATATCCCTGCGCAGCACGAACTTGCTCAGCACCACCGTGCTGCAGAAGCCAAGCATGGCGATGATCAGTGCGGCCTCGAAGTAGATGGCCGAGTCCAGGTACATGCCGAACAGCATCAGTTCGGCGATGGCGGTTACAGACAAGGTATCCAGCGCCAGGATGCGGTCCGGCACGGTCGGCCCACGCAGCAGACGCCACAACGACAGCAGCATGGCGATGCCGACCACGTGCATGCACACGATCAGGGTGGTTTCGAATATCTGGTAACCGTTCACGGGAAGATCTCCATCAGCGGCGCTTCGTAGCGGCTCTTGATCTCGTTGATCAGGGCGTTGGCATCCTCAAGGTGCAGCACATGCACCAGCAGATGGCGGCGGTCCTCGGACATGGCCGCCGATACTGTGCCCGGGGTCAGGGTGATGAAACTGGTCAACGCGGCAATGCCGTGGATGTTGGCGATGTCCAGCGGTACCCAGATGAAGCCGGGCTTGAGCTTCTTCTCCGGCCCAAGCACCTGGGCGGCCACGCGCAGGTTGGACACCAGGATGTCCCACAGCACCACGGCCAGCAGCTTGGGTACCGGCCGCAAGCTGCCCAGGCGGGCGAACTCACGGTCCAGGCGCGCGGCGAACAAGGGGATCACCACGCCCAGCAGCATGCCCAGCAGCAACTGGCCAAGGTCGAAGCTGTCGGACATCAGCAGCCAGAAGGCGACCACGGTGATCGACAGAGCGGGCGACGGGAAGACCCGGCGCAGCAGGGGGCGACGTTCGCTCATGGCTGCCTCACCTGCGGCGTGGTGCCGCGTACGTCATGCAGGTACTGATCCGGTGCCAGCAGCTGTGTAGCGATGGCATCGGTCTGGCGCACCAGCGGCGCTGCGAAGATGGTCATCAGGACGACATAGCCCAACAGCAGGCAGGTAGCGGCGGTTTCGTATGGCCGTGCCGGGGCTTCGACCGGTTCTGGCGCAGGTGGGCTGTCATCGTCGCCGGGGACGTGCCAGAACAGGCGGATGCCGGTGCGTGCCAGGCCCATGATCACCAGCAGGCTGCTGCCCAGTACGGCGCTCCAGACCACGGCGGTATGTGCTTCCGGGACGGCCGAGAGTAGCGCCGCCTTGGCCAGGAAGCCGGCCAGCGGCGGCAGGCCGGCAACGGCCACCGCACCGACCAGGAACAACAGGCCCGGCACGGTCTTGCCCGGCAGTACGGTGAGCTCATGCTCGCGGCGGCGGTCGGCCTGCTGGCGACGGCGCCGCATCAGGTCGGCGATCAGGAACAGCGCGGCGGCGGCGAAGGTGCTGTGCGGCAGGTAATACAGGCCAGCGGAGATCGTGCCGGTGCTGCCCAGCGCGAAGGCGATGAACAAGGTCGCCGCCGACACCACCACCAGGTAGGCCACCAGCACGCTCATGCGGGTGGCCGCCAGTGCGCCCAGTGCGCCGACTACCAGGGTCGCGATGCCGGCCCACAGCAGCCAATCGCCGCCGTAACCACTCATCGCGCCAGCATCGGCGTCGAACCACAGCGAGGTCACCCGCAGCACCGAGTACAGGCCAACCTTGGTCATGATCACAAACAGCGCGGCCACCGCGGCAGGTGCACGCGCATAGGACTCGGGCAGCCACAGGTACATCGGTAGCAGCGCGGCCTTGGAACAGAACACCAACAGCAACAGGCCCAGCGCCGCCTTGGCCAGCTTCAGGTGCGAGGGTGGCAGCTCGGCGATGCGCTGGCCGATCTCGGCCATGTTCAAGGAACCCAGGGTGGCGTAGAGCATGCCCAGCGCGATCAGGAACAGGGTCGAGGCAGTGACGTTGAACACCACGTAATGCAGGCCGATGCGCATGCGCAGGCCGCGCCCGCCGGACAGCAGCAGGCCGTAGGAGGCGATCAGCATCACCTCGAAGAAGACAAACAGATTGAAGATATCCCCGGTCAGGAAGGCTCCGTTGAGGCCGACCAGCTGGAACTGGAACAGCGCATGGAAATGCGGCGCGCGCCGGTCCCAGCCAGTGCAGGCGTACAGCAGGCAGGCGATGGCCAGCAGCAGGGTGGTCGCCAGCATCCAGCCGGCCAGGCCATCGGCGACGAGGGCGATGCCAAGGCGTGCCGGCCAGTCACCGAGCAGGTAGGCCGAGATCTGGCCCTGGCTGGTCTGCGCGAACAGCAGCGCCACCGCCACCGCCAGCGCGGCCATGCTGGCCCAGGCCACCGTGCGTTGCACCTTGGGGCCGTAGCGGCGGTGTTCGATGAACAGCGACAGCGCGGCGCCCAGAAGCGGAATCAGGATTGGCAGGATGACCAGATGATTCATGCGCCAGCCTCCGGCTTGGCCGCTTGCTCAGCTGGCAATTCGGGCTCATGCGCGTCGACGTGGTCGCTGTGGTTGTCGCTGCGGCTGCGCATCGCCAGCACGATGCTCACCGCGGTCATCGCAAACGCAATCACGATGGCGGTCAGTACCAGCGCCTGCGGCAGCGGGTCGGTGTAATGCACCAGGCTGGTGGCCACGCCGTCCTTGAGCACCGGCGCCTTGCCGGTGACCGGTCGCCCCGCGCTGAAGATCAGCAGGTTGGTGGCATAGGACAGGAAGGTCATGCCCAGGATCACGTCGAAGCTGCGCGCACGCAGCAACAGGTAGATGCCGATGCCGGCCAGTACGCCGATGGCGCTTGCCAGTGCCAGTTCCATCAGTGCATCTCCCCGGTGCGTGCCGAACGGCGGTGGATATCGATTTCGCCGTTGCGGGCATTGCGGGTGCGCGAGGGTTTGATGGTGCCCATCATCGACAGGATCAGCATCACCCCGCCAAACACCACCAGATAGACGCCGGTATCAAAGCCAATCGCGCTGGCCAGCGGCACCGTGCCGATCAAGGGCAGCTCCAGGTCCAGATGACCGCTGGTCAGGAACGGCACGCCGAACAGCATCGAGGCCACGCCGCTGAGCAGGGCGATCAACAAGCCCAGGCCGATGCAGCGGATGTAGTCGAAGCCGAAGCGCGACTCCACCGACACGGTGCCCTGGATCACGTACTGGATCAGCAACGGCACCGCCAGCACCAGGCCGGCGACGAAACCGCCACCAGGCGCGTTGTGGCCGCGCAGGAACAGGAAGATCGACACCGTGAGCGTCAGCGGGAACATGATCTGGGCCAGATCGGCCGGCACCGGCAGCTTGATCGGCGGGCCCGGCATGATCTGCTCCGGTGCCATCCGTGTGCGGCGCAGCATCGCGTGCACCACCAGCGCGGCGATGCCGAACACGGTGATCTCGCCGAAGGTATCGAAGCCACGGAAGTCGACCAGGATCACGTTGACCACGTTGTGGCCATAGGCCTCGGGCAGTGAACGCAGCAGCATCTCGCCTGACATGGTATTGGGCGGCAGTGTCATCAGCGAATAGGCCAGCGCGGCGATGCCGCTGCCGGCAACGATAGCGAGCACCGCATCGCGGCGCTTACGCCAGCGCGAGTGCTCTGGCGGCGACTGTGCGGGGAGGTAGTTCATGCCCAGCAGCATCAGCGCCAGCGTCACCATCTCCACCATCAGCTGGGTCAGGGCCAGATCCGGGGCGGACAGGAATACGAAGGTCAGCGCCACCATCAGGCCGGTGCCGCCCATCACGATCACCGCCAGCAGACGCTGCTGGTACAGGAACAGCCCGGCGAACGCGCAGGCCAGCATCACCAGCCACAGCGTCCAGCCCAGCAAGGGCATGGTCTGCGGTGCCGGCCACAGCGGCATCACCGGGTTGGCGATGTAAGGCGCAGCGGCAACGATCACCGCTACCAGCACCAGCGCAAACAGCATGCGCTGCAGGCTGCCATTGGCCAGCGCGTTGGTGACGCGATGAGCAAAGCCGAACAGCACATCCAGACCGCGATGGAACAGATGCTTGCCGGTCGGGCGGTTGCGCGCGGCGTACAGGTCGGTGAAACGGCGCAGGCCGAAGTACAGCGCAACACCCCCGACCACGCCGATCGCGCTCATCGCCAGTGGCAGGTTGAAGCCGTGCCACACCGACAGGCTGTATTCCGGCATTGAAGTGCCGAGAATGGAGGCAGCGGCGGTCTGCAGTACCGGCGCGATGGTCAGCGCCGGAGCGATGCCGACGGCCAGGCAGATCACCACCAGCACTTCCACCGGAACTTTCATCCAGCGCGGCGGCTCATGCGGCACCACATCGATGTCGACCGGACCCTTGCCGAAGAAGGTGTCGTGGACGAAGCGCAGGCTATAGGCCACGCCGAGGATGCCGGCCAGCAATGCAGCAACGCTCATCGCACTGCGCATCCAGTCCGGACCCTGCGTAGCCAATGCCTCGGCGAACAGCATTTCCTTGGACAGGAAGCCATTGAGCAGCGGGATGCCTGCCATCGCCAGCGAGGCGACGATGGCCAGCGCGCTGGTGATCGGCATCAGCTTGCGCAGGCCGCCGAGCCGGCGCATGTCGCGGGTGCCGGTTTCGTGGTCGATGATGCCGGCGGCCATGAACAGCGAGGCCTTGAAGGTGGCGTGGTTGAGGATGTGGAACACACCGGCCACCACTGCCATCGGCGTGGACAGGCCGAACAGCAGGGTGATCAGGCCCAGGTGCGAGATCGTCGAATAGGCCAGCAGGCCCTTGAGATCATGCTGGAAGATCGCGTTCCAGGCGCCGATCAGCAGGGTGATGGCACCGATGCCGCTGACCACGTAGAAGAACAGCTCGGTACCGGCCAATGCGGGGTGCAGGCGCGCCAGCAGGAACACACCGGCCTTCACCATCGTCGCCGAGTGCAGGTAGGCCGACACCGGCGTGGGCGCGGCCATCGCATGCGGCAGCCAGAACTGGAACGGGAACTGCGCGCTCTTGGTGAAAATGCCGGCCAGCACCAGCAGCAGTGCCCAAGGATACAAGGCGCTGGCGCGGATCAGGTCACCCGAGGCCAGCACTACGTCCAGGTCGAAACTGCCGACGATGCGGCCGATCAGCAGCACACCGGCCAGCAGGGCCAGACCGCCGCCGCCGGTGACGATCAAGGCCATGCGTGCGCCCTCGCGGGCCTCCTTGCGGTGCGACCAGAAGCCGATCAGCAGGAACGAACTGATGCTGGTCAGCTCCCAGAACACCATCAACAGCAACAGGTTGCCGGCCAGCACCATGCCCAGCATCGCGCCCATGAACAGCAGCAGGTAGCTGTAGAAACGCCGCGCGCTGTCCTGCGCCGACAGGTAGTAGTGCGCATACAGCACCACCAGCGCACCGATGCCCAGCACCAGCCCGGTGAACATCCAGGCCAGGCCATCCAGGCGCAGGCTGAAATCCAAGCCGATCTGCGGCAGCCATTGCCAACTGTTGCGGACGATCTCGCCATCGAGCACGGCCGGGGTGGCGCTGCCGAGCAGGGCCAGGCCTAGAACCGGTGCCGCTGCTGCTGTCCATGCGGCTGCACTGCGCGACAAACGGCCATTGAGAGCGATGGCCGCTGCCAGCAGAAAGGGCAGCGCAAGCAGTAGCAACAGGACTGGCGTCATGTAGGGGCGCGGTTCAGAAAGGGGTTTTGCAGTCTAACAGGCGATTTTTTCGATCCGCGACTTTTTCTGAATGATCCGTTCGGGTTGGATCGGCGGAGCCAGTGCTGCCAATGGCTGCGGCCGGGAAACAAGAAAGCGCTGGAAAGCGTAGGGGCTCCGGGCTCTCATTCGACACTCCTCCCTTCTGCTTCCGGGCGCGCTGCGCTTGGCGGAGCTGCAGGCTGGGGTCTGTGTTGCTGGTGGCTGCGGAATCAGGCGTGCTTGGCCTATCCTTGCGCGGATGGAGAACGAAATTCGTAACAAGGCGGGCCAGCGCAGAGCACTGCTGTTTGGTGGCAGTGGCCAGATAGGCGAACCCTTGTTGGCGCAGTTGCTGGCGGCAGGTTGGGAAGTGACGGCGGTGTCCCGCCAAGCGCGTGCCGATACCCCGGGTGTCCATTGGGTGCAGGCCGATCTCTACGGATTCTGGCGTGATGGGCAGGCATTCGACGCCGTGCTCAGCTGTGGGCCTTTGGACAATTTCGCACGCTGGTATGCCGGTTCCGATATCCGCAGCCCTCGGGTGGTGGCCTTCAGCTCAACCAGTGCGGAGGTCAAGCAGGATTCGGCCGAACCCGCGGAGCGTGATGTCGCGCGCCGTCTGCAGGAGGCCGAGCAACTGCTGTTCGCAACTGCCAGCGAGCGCGCGGTTGCAGCTACTGTGCTGCGACCGACCCTGATCTACGGAGCTGGCCGCGACAAGACCCTGACCTCGGTCGCGCGCATCGCGCTGCGCACCCGTGTCCTGGTGTTGCCGACCTGCGCCAAGGGCCTGCGTCAGCCGGTGCATGTCGAGGATCTGGCCAAGGCCGTGTTGCAGGTGTTGCCAGCAGCCAGCAGCCATGGGCAGGCCTACGCACTGGGAGGCGGTGAAGTGCTGCCCTACAACCTGATGGTGCGACGGGTGTTGGCAACCTTGCGACCACGACCACTGTTGTTGCGCGTGCCCACGCCATTGTTTCTATGGGCGTTGCGCAAAGCACACGGCAAAGGACGTTTGCTGGGCATGAACGAGGCGGTACTGGAGCGTATGCGCGACCCGCTTGCGTTCGATATCGCACCGGCACAGCGTGATTTTGGCTACGCGCCGCGTGCCTTCGCGGTGCGAGCCGAGATGTTTACAGGTGCCAGCGACGACAGCGACGACAGCGAGGACGGCCTGGCCGGAAGCTGAGCTGAGCGGGCCTGTCCAGTCCGGATGTGGCCCGCAGAGAATCAGTAATGCCAGCCGAACTGCCGGAACAGCTTGGACAGCACCCAGATCGGGCCGATCAGCAGATAGGTCAGGTCGGTGAGGAAGCTTGGCCGGCGGCCTTCGATCTTGTGGCCGATGAACTGCGCGATCCACGCCACCACGAACACGCCGATGGCGAGGTACAGCAGCATCTGGATGCCGAGCCGGTCTTCCAGCAGCCGGCAGATGCAGCCGAACACGAAGAAGATGATCAGCATGCCGATACCCAGCGGGCGCGACAGGCGGTTGTAATAGGCCCAGGTGCCGAACATGGCGAATGCCGCCCAGATGCCATGCTGGAACCACGGCACCAGCGGTGGGATGCACCACAGCAGGGCAATCACCGACCACAGGATCGCCGGCACCGCGAACACGTGGATGGCCTGATTGGTGTGGTTGACGTGATCGCCAGAGTAGCTGGCGAAGTAACGATCCACAGGACGCGCAATACTCATTCCAGCTCCCTCCCGGGTTGACCGGCAGAGCATAGCGCGGCTTCCCTACGGATGCGCACGGTGGCCGTGCGCATCCGTGATCCAGCTTGCAGGATCAGTCGATGCGGATGCCGGCCAGCTTGTCCAGCGCTTCGGCGTACTTGGCGCGGGTGCGTTCGATCACCTCGGCCGGCAGCGCCGGGCCCGGGGCGGTCTTGTCCCAGTCCAGCGTTTCCAGATAGTCGCGCACGAACTGCTTGTCGTAGCTCGGCGGGCTGATGCCCACCTGGTACTCGTCGGCCGGCCAGTAACGCGAGGAATCCGGGGTCAGCATCTCGTCCATGATGTACAGACGGCCATCGGCGTCGGTACCGAACTCGAACTTGGTATCGGCCAGCAGGATGCCGCGCTCGGCCGCGTACTCGGCGGCGAACTGGTAGATGCGCAGGGTGGCATCGCGCACCTTCTCGGCCATGTCCGCGCCCACTGCCTTGACCATCGCGTCGAAGTCGATGTTCTCGTCGTGGTCACCCACCGCCGCCTTGGTGGACGGGGTGAAGATGGCTTCGGGCAGCTTTTCAGCCTGCTGCAGGCCATCGGGCAGGGCGATGCCGCTGATCTTGCCGGTGCGCTGGTAGTCCTTCCAGCCGCTGCCGATCACGTAGCCGCGGGCAATGGCTTCCACCGGAACCGGCTTGAGCTTCTTGGTCACCACCGCACGCTTGGCGTACAGCGCAGGGTCCACGCCCTCAGGCAGCACGCTGGCCACGTCGATGCCGGTCAGGTGGTTGGGCATCAGGTGCGCGGTCTTGGCGAACCAGAAATTGGATACCTGGCACAGCATTTCGCCCTTGCCCGGGATCGGGTCGGGCAGCACCACGTCGAACGCCGACAGGCGATCGGTGGCGACCATCAACAGGTATTCGCCCGGGGGTGTTCCTGCTGGCAGACGTTCGCGCGGGATATCAAACACATCACGCACCTTGCCGCGATGGCGCAAGGGCAGGCCGGGAAGATCGGATTGCAACAGCGTGGTCGGCACGGGCACTCCTGGGACTTGGCAATGAATGCCGCCGGCTTGGAGGACCCGGGTCTGGAGGACCCGCAGGGCCCGCGGCTGGTCGGCGGGCGGCCTAGTGTACGGCCGGATCGGGCCGCTGTGGCATAAAATGCACGTCTTGATTGTCCACAGGCCATTCACCCACCCATGCGCTGGTACGGAAAACTGTTCGGCTTCATCGCCGGGGCCCTGCTTTTCAGGCCCAACCCCTTGTTTGGCGGGATAATCGGCCTATTGCTGGGGCATGCCTTCGACAGCGACTGGTTCAAGCTGGGCAAGGACCTGCCGTACCGTGAACTGGGGGTCACCCGCGACGCCACCGACGCCGAGATCGACCTGGCCTACCGCCGCCTGATGTCCCAGTACCACCCCGACAAAGTGGCCGGCGCCGCCCCCGAGCTGCGCGCCCAGGCCGAGAAGAAGGCCCGGCAGATCAACGCCGCCTACGACCGCATCAAATCCCTGCGTAAACGCTGAAGGTCCTGCCATGTCCAACTGCATCATTGCCCCGTCCATTCTCTCGGCCGATTTCGCCAAGCTCGGCGAGGAGGTCGACAACGTGTTGGCTGCTGGCGCCGACTGGGTCCATTTCGACGTGATGGACAACCACTACGTGCCCAACCTGACCATCGGCCCGATGGTCTGCCAGGCGCTGCGCAAGCATGGCGTCACCGCGCCGATCGACGTGCACCTGATGGTCGAGCCGGTAGACCGGATCGTGCCGGACTTCGCCGAGGCCGGTGCCAGCATCATCAGCTTCCACCCGGAAGCCAGCCGCCACGTCCACCGCACCATCCAGCTGATCAAGTCGCACGGCTGCAAGGCCGGCCTGGTGCTGAACCCGGCAACGCCGGTCGAAGTGCTGGACTGGGTGCTGGAAGACCTGGACCTGGTGCTGCTGATGTCGGTCAACCCGGGCTTCGGTGGCCAGGCCTTCATCCCGTCGACCCTGGACAAGCTGCGTGCAGTGCGGGCGATGATCGACAAGCTCGGCAAGCCGGTGATGCTGGAAGTGGACGGCGGCGTCAAGGCCGACAACATCGGTGAGATCGCTGCTGCCGGTGCCGATGCCTTCGTTGCCGGTTCGGCCATTTTCAATGCGCCCAACTACGCCGAGATGATCAGCAAGATGCGCGGCAATGTCGCCGCGGCACGAGGCTGAGTGATGATCGCGGCTGAAGTGCAGATTCGTCCGGCCATCGCTGATGACGCAGGCCTGATCCTGCACTTCATCCGCGAGTTGGCTATCTACGAGAAAGCCGAATCCTCGGTGCAGACCGACGAGGCTGGCATCCGTGCCAGCCTGTTTTCCGCCGATGCCAAGGCGCAGGCCTTGATCTGCGAACGCGATGGTCAGGCGATTGGTTACGCCGTGTTCTTCTACAACTATTCGACCTGGCTGGGCCGCAATGGCATCTACTTGGAAGACCTGTACGTCAGCCCTGATGCGCGTGGCAGCGGTGCCGGCAAGGCCTTGCTGCAGCACATCGCCAGGCTGGCGGTGGAGCAGGGCTGCGGTCGTTTTGAATGGTCGGTGTTGGATTGGAATACGCCGGCCATCGACTTCTACAAGGCGGCCGGTGCAGTAGCGCAAGACGAATGGACGGTCTACCGCCTGCAGGGTGAAGCGTTGCAGAAATTCGCCAAAGGCGAATGACCTGCGTTTGTAGGAGCGGCGTAAGCCGCGAAGCACGTAGCAAATCAGGCAGTCAAAAGCTTACCCCTCCCCAACCCTCCCCTTTGCAGCGCAAAAGGGAGGGAGCGGTAGTGCCGAGCCATGCTCGGCAGAGGCTCTACCGGTAATGCCCCAGCCGAGCACGGCTCGGCTCTACAGGTGAAGCAAAAAAAAGCCGCAACGTTGCCGTTGCGGCCGGGGAGTCATCGGAGGCTGATCCTGCCTCCATCCGTCGTCCTTGCTATGGCCTTTCATTCTCCGCATGCGCTGTGACAACACAGTGACATTCACCCGCCTGCAGCAATCCACTTGCTAGGCTGCGCGCCTTCTCTGGAGAACCGCATGCAAGCAGCGCCCTGCTACCTGATCCTCAACGGCAAATCCGCTGGCGACGATGCCGTGCGTGACGCGGTTTCGCAGCTGCGCGAGTAGGGCCAGGACCTCAAGGTGCGGGTGACCTGGGAAGCAGGTGACGCCGAGCGTTATGTGCGAGAAGCCATCGCTGCACAGGCGCAGTTGCTGATCGCTGGCGGCGGTGACGGCACCTTGAGCGAAGTTGCCGAGGCGCTGGCGCACACCGGTCAGGATGCATCCCGATTGCCGGCTATGGCGTTGCTGCCGCTCGGCACCGCCAACGACTTCGCCACCGCTGCCGGCATTCCGCTCGAACCGTTGCCGGCATTGCAGTTGCCTGCACACTCACTGGCGCGCCCCATCGATCTGCTGCGCGTGGAAGGCGACGGCAAGGTGCACTGGTGCGCCAACCTCGCCAGCGGCGGCTTTGGCACCGAAGTGACGGTGGAAACCCACGAAGGCCTGAAGAAGATGCTCGGTGGCCTGGCCTACGTCATCACCGGCATCGGCAAGCTGGGCCGGATCGAGCCGATTCAGGCGCTGATCCGGGGCGAGGATTTCGAGTGGCAGGGCGGTTTCATCGCACTTGGCGTCGGCAATGGCCGCCAGGCCGGCGGCGGTCAGCAGCTATGCCCCGAGGCGGTGCTCGATGACGGCCTGCTGGACCTGACCATCGTCCCGGAGCTGTCCGGCGAGCTGATGTCCACCCTGGGCACCTTGTTCAGCGAAGGCAAGCACGCCGCGCTGGAGCAGGTGGCTGAACGGACGCGTCTGCGCGAGCTGTGGATCGAGGCCGAGCAGCCGCTGACCCTGAACCTGGACGGCGAACCGCTGCAGGCCCGGAGCTTCCACATCCAGTGCGTGGCCGGGCGGGTACGCATGCACCTGCCGGCGGAAACACCGCTGCTGGTCGGCTGAATCGTTGCCACTGCAAGCATCTGATCATGTTGCGGATGCACACCGGGCGCCGTTCTTGCGGTAAAGTTGCCCGGTGCCCATTCTGACGACCAAGCGTTCCCTTTCTTCCGCTCGCCGCTGGTGGCGATGGTGGCCCGTTGCCGTCGTCCGTACCGCCACCGTCGATTCCCGGAAGGAAAGCCGTCTTGATCACGCAAGAGCAGTTCCAGCAGCTGGCCGCTGAAGGCCATAGCGCACACCCGCATAATTTCGTACCCGTCGTCCGCGAAGTGCTGTCCGACCTGGACACGCCGCTCTCGGTTTACCTGAAGCTCGCCGACGGCCCGTATACCTACCTGTTTGAATCGGTCGAAGGCGGCGAACGCTTCGGGCGCTATTCCATCATCGGCATGCCCGCGCGCCGCATTTACAGCTTCCGTGGCCACACGCTTGAAGTCAGCGAGCTGGGCGAAGTGGTCGAGCGCCGTGAAGTAGCCGATCCGCTGGCCGAGGTCGAAGTGCTGCGCAAGCAGTACTCGGTACCGCAGCTGGAAGGCCTGCCGGGCTTCACCGGCGGGCTGGTGGGCTGGTTCGGTTTTGAGTGCATCCAGTACATCGAGCCGCATCTGGGCGCGGGCGACAAGCCCGACGAACTCGGTACGCCCGACATCCTGTTGATGCTGTCCGAAGAGCTGGCGGTATTCGACAACCTCAAGGGCCGCCTGTACCTGATCGTGCATGCCGACCCGGCGCAGCCGCAGGCCTGGGCGCGTGCAAACCGTCGCCTTGATGAGCTGGCACACCGCCTGCGTCAGGGCGGTGCCGGTTACCCGCAGTCGCAGGTGTCCGACGCCATCGACGAACAGGATTTCCAGTCTTCGTTCACCCGCGAGGAATACCACGCAGTGGTACGCAAGGCACAGGAATACGTGCGTGCTGGCGATATCTTCCAGGTGGTTCCGAGCCAGCGCCTGCGCGTGCCGTTCCGCGCGCGGCCGATCGATGTGTACCGCGCGCTGCGCGCGTTGAATCCGTCGCCGTACATGTATTTCATCGATGTGGGTGGCACCCAGGTGGTCGGCTCCTCGCCGGAAATCCTGGCGCGCCTGCGCGATGGCATCGTCACCGTGCGTCCGATCGCCGGCACCCGTCCGCGCGGCGCTACGCCGGAGCTGGACAAGGCGCTGGAAGTCGAGCTGCTGGCCGATCCCAAGGAGCGCGCCGAGCATGTGATGCTGATTGATCTGGGCCGCAACGATGTCGGCCGCGTCGCCGAACCGGGCACTGTCAAGGTCGGCGAGCAGTTCGTGATCGAGCGCTACAGCCACGTCATGCATATCGTCAGCGAAGTCACCGGCACCTTGAAGGCTGGGCTGAGCTATAGCGATGTGATGCGCGCGACCTTCCCGGCTGGCACCGTCAGCGGTGCACCGAAGATCCGCGCGCTGGAGATCATCCGCGAGCTGGAACCGGTCAAGCGCAATGTCTATTCCGGCGCAGTCGGTTACATCGGCTGGAACGGCGATGCCGATACCGCCATCGCCATCCGCACCGCGGTGATCCAGGACGGTTACCTGTACGTGCAGGCCGGCGGCGGCGTGGTCTACGACTCCGATCCCGATGCCGAATGGCAGGAAACCATGAACAAGGGCCGCGCGCTGTTCCGTGCGGTTGCTCAGGCGGCGAAGGGTTTGTAGGCCGCGTTTCGCACGTTGGTTTTATCGAAAGCAGATGTTTCTCTCACCATGACAAGGAGTGCCGCATGAAGTTGCCCCGCATGTTGCTGTGGTCATCGTTGCTGATTGCCGCTGTTCCGCAGGCGTGGGCGCAGGCCAACTCCATTCCGTCACAACCGCATCTGTTGGTGAAGGGTGATGCCAGCCGCAAGGTGATGCCGGATCGATTCGTGGTGAAGATCGCGCTGGAGTCGGTGGATATGCAGACCGATATCGCGCGGCGCAAGGTCCAGGCAAATGCGGAGCGAATCATGGCGCTGTTCGCCAAGCACGGCGCCATTGCCGAGACGGTACGCATGGATAACCTGAGCATCGAGCCATCTACGCGTTACAAGGATGATGAAGAAGTGTTTGTGGGCACCGCCGTCAGCCGTGATCTGGAAGGTTCCTTCGAAAAGCCAGAGCAGTTGCAGGCGTTTCTTGCTGAGCTGAATGCCAGCAGCGAAGTACAGGTGAGCACCGCAAAGCCCATGTATTCGGGTGAAGCGAGGCTGCGGGCCGAACTCAAGGCCGAAGCGGCTGCGCAGACGCGCGCGTCGGCAAAGGGGCTCGCTGATGCCTATGGGGCGAAGATCATCGGCCTTTACACGATTTCAGATGTTGCCCCCAGCTTTGCCTACGGTGTACAGGCTGGCAGCTGGTCGAATGCAAACAGAGCGGACACCTTCCATAGGGAAAGCGATTCGCTGGACCGGGTACAGGTTACCGGTAGCCGCAGTGTGGGTTATGCGATACGCCCCCCCGGTGAGCAGCTGATAGCTGGTCCAATCACCTACACCGAAAACGTCTACGCCATATTCCTGATTAGCGATGGAAACTGAATCATGCTGTTGATGATCGACAACTACGACAGCTTCACCTTCAACCTCGTGCAATACCTGCAGATGCTGGGTGCCGAAGTGAAGGTGGTGCGCAATGACGCGATGAGCGTCGCCGAGATCGCTGCGCTCAAGCCTTCGCATATCGTGGTATCGCCCGGCCCGAAGACGCCGAACGAAGCCGGTGTGTCGCTGGAGGTGATCCGCGAGCTCGGCCCGAGCATTCCGCTGTTCGGTGTGTGCCTGGGCCATCAGGCCATCGGCCAGATCTATGGCGGTGATGTGATCCGCGCCAGCAACATCATGCACGGCAAGGTCTCGCCGATCCGCCATGAAGGCAAGGGCGTGTTCGCCGGCCTGCCGGACCGCTACGAGGCAACCCGCTACCACTCGCTGGTGGTGGACAAGAGCACCTTGCCGGCGGTGCTGGAAATCACCGCCTGGACCGAGAATCCGGACGGTTCGATGGAAGAGATCATGGGCCTGCGCCACCGTGAGTATCCGGTCGAAGGCGTGCAGTTCCATCCCGAATCCATCCTCACCCAGCACGGTCACGCGCTGATGAAGAACTTCCTGGATCGCACATGTTGATCGAGCCCAGCCAGCTGCTGTTGTTCATGCTCGCGGGCTGGTTGTTGAATCTGACGCCGGGCCCGGATGTGCTGTACATCATCAGCCGCTCGCTGCGCGGTGGTCGTCGCGCCGGTTTCGCTGCGATCGCTGGCATCAGTGCCGGTTGTCTGGTGCACGTCGCGCTGGCCTCGCTGGGTCTGGGCGTGCTGCTGGCGACCTCGGCCACCTTGTTCACCGTGATCAAGTGGATCGGTGCGGCCTATCTGCTGTGGGTGGGCGTGCGTCTGCTACGCAACACCGGTGAGTCGACCTTGCAGGCGGACATCGCCGCCAGCAGCGGCAGTGCTGGCTCGTGGTGGCAGGTATTCGCCGGTGGCTTCCTGACCAATGTGCTGAACCCGAAGGTGGTGCTGTTCTTCCTGGCCTTCCTGCCGCAGTTCATCGCCCCGTCGGTGCAGAACAAGCCGTTGGCGTTCGCGCTGCTGGGTCTGATCTTCATGGTCAATGCGCTGCCGATCAATGCGGCTTACGTGTTGGCGGCCGACCGCGTGCGCAGCAGCCGTTGGGCTGCGCGTGGCATGCAGTGGCTGGACAAGCTGGCCGGCGTGCTGTTCATCGGCTTCGGCCTGCGCCTGGCACTGACCGCGAGGCCGACGCCGTGAGCCTGGAAGATTTCCGCCTGTTCGTGGTGATGCTCGGTGGCCGCCATGCGCGCGCCAATACCGAGGTGCATGACGTGGTGTTCGCCGTTGGCCCCAGCATCGAGCAGACCTACCCACAACTGCGTCAGCAATGGTTCGGCGAGGCTGCAGGCCTGCATCTGGATTCATGGATGACGGTCGACGGCGTCGACGACTGGCAGGTGCGCATCTGCGATGACGCGCCTGCGGCCGACGCGCCGACCTTGTTCTTCGTCAACCTCGGCGGCTACGTCGAAGGCGAGTTCGGCGAAGCACATCGTTATCTGCTGGTGGTCGCTGCCGATGCAGTCGAAGCCAAGCGCAAGGCGCTGGCGCAGGCCGAAGCGCAGTGGATCAAGCCGCACCGCGACGCGTTGCTGGAAGTGGACAGCTGCCTGCCGGTCGGCCCGATCGGTGGCCTGCACGTGCAGTTGCTACGTGGCGCACACGCCGGCATCCATAGCCAAAGCGACTACATCGTTATTTCCTGATTCTGGAGTTGTCATGACCATCACCGCGCAGGAAGCCCTGCAACGCACCATCGAACACCGCGAGATCTTCTTCGACGAGATGGTCGATCTGATGCGGCAGATCATGCGTGGCGAAATCTCGCCGACCATGACCTCGGCCATCCTCACTGGCTTGCGCGTTAAAAAGGAAACCGTCGGCGAGATTGCTGGCGCGGCCACGGTGATGCGCGAGTTCGCGCACCCGGTGCAGGTCGCCAACAAGACCCATCTGGTCGACATTGTCGGCACCGGTGGCGATGGTTCGCATACCTTCAACATCTCCACCTGTTCGATGTTCGTGGTCGCTGCTGCCGGCGCCAAGGTCGCCAAGCACGGCAACCGCAGCGTGTCGTCCAAGTCCGGCAGCGCCGATGCGGTGGAAGCGCTGGGCGCGGTGATCGAGCTGCAGCCCGAGCAGGTTGCACAAGCCATCGAGCAGACCGGCATCGGCTTCATGTTCGCGCCGATGCACCACCCGGCAATGAAGGTGGTCGCACCGGTGCGCCGCGAAATGGGCGTGCGCACCATCTTCAACATTCTCGGCCCGCTGACCAATCCGGTCGGCGCTACCAATATCCTGATGGGCGTGTTCCATCCCGACCTGGTCGGCATCCAGGCGCGCGTGCTGCGCGAGCTCGGCGCCGAGCGTGCGCTGGTGGTGTGGGGCCGCGACAACATGGACGAGATCTCGCTGGGCGCTGGCACTCTGGTTGGGGAGCTGCGCGACGGCAAGGTGCGCGAGTATGAGATTCATCCGGAAGACTTCGGCATCGCCATGTCGGCCAGCCGCAACCTCAAGGTGGAAAACCCGGAAGAATCCATCGCCATGCTGCGCGCGGTGCTGGACAACCAGCCGGGCCCGGCCAACGATATCGTCGCGCTCAACGCTGGTGCCGCGTTGTATGTGGCAGGCGTCGCCGACAGCATCGCCGATGGCCTGGCCCGCGCCCGCGCGGTGATTGCCGATGGCAGCGCCCGCGCGCGCATGCAGCAGTACGTTGCCACCAGCCGCGCCTTGGCCGGCAATCCCTGATAATCCACCAATCACCCGCGTCAGCAGCGCCCGTCTTCCAGGAAGCAGATCCATGAGCGACATCCTCAACACCATCCTCGCCCGCAAAGTGCAGGAGGTAGCCGAGCGCAGCGTCAACGTGCCGCTGGCCGAGTTGAAGGCGCGCCTGGCCGATGCCTCGCCGGTGCGCGGCTTTGCCAATGCGCTGAACGCGGCCATCGCCAACGGCGACCCGGCGGTGATTGCCGAGGTCAAGAAGGCCAGCCCCTCCAAGGGCGTGATCCGCCCGGATTTCCATCCGGCTGATATCGCGGTGAGCTATGAACTGGGCGGCGCCAGCTGCCTGTCGGTGCTGACCGATGTGGACTTCTTCCAGGGCGCCGACCTGTACCTGCGTCAGGCCCGCGAGGCCTGCACGCTGCCGGTGCTGCGCAAGGACTTCGTCATCGACCCATACCAGGTCTACGAGGCGCGCGTGCTCGGCGCTGACTGCATCCTGCTTATTGTCTCGGCGTTGGACGACCGCCAGCTGGCCGAGCTGTCCGACCTGGCGATGCGGCTGGGCATGGACGTGTTGGTAGAAGTGCACGACATCGACGAGCTGGAGCGCGCCATCCAGGTGCCGGTGCCGCTGGTCGGCATCAACAACCGCAACCTGCGCACCTTCGAAGTCTCGCTGGACACCACGTTGGAGATGCGCAATGCAGTGCCGCGCGACCGTCTGCTGGTCACCGAGAGCGGCATCATGGGCCCGGCCGACGTCAAGCTGATGCGCGACGCCGGGGTCAACGCCTTCCTGGTTGGTGAGACCTTCATGCGCGTCGAAGAGCCGGGCGAGGGCCTGCGTCAGCTATTCTTCCCTGCATGACTGATCCCTACCCGAACCCGCGTGATGACGCGCAACTGGTCGTCTTCGACTTCGATCACACCCTGTACGACGGCGATTCCGGCAGCCACCTGTTCGCCTGGCTGATCAAGCGCAATCCCCTGCGGCTGCTGGTGGCCATCCTGGCGACGCCGCTGCTGGGGCCGTTGGTGGCGATGCTGCCGACGCGCCGATTTGGCATTTCCGGCTATGTCTGGATTGCCACCTTCGGCCTGCACCAGGCACGTGAGTTCAACAAGGTGATCGACCAGTACGTGCTCAAGCACGAGGACGAGATCCGCCAGCACCTGCTGCCGCATGCCCTGCAGGTATTCGCCGCGCACCGCCGTGCCGGCGACCGGGTGATCGTGGCCACCGGCGCACCGCCGGAGTTGGCCCGAGCCATCCTCGCCTTCGTGGCCGAGCAGGGCGTGCCGGTGATCGGCAGCGAGGTTGGCCCTCGGCTGGGCGCGATGGGTGCCACCCGCCACTGCCACAACGAAGAAAAGATGCGCATGCTGCGCGAGCGCGGCTACGGCGACATCGCCATTGCCTATTCCGACAGCACCGCCGACCTGCCGCTGCTCAAGGCCGCCAAGGCGCCGGTAGTGGTGAACCCCAAGCATTCGCGGGTGGAGTACTTCGGCAAGGTATTGCCAGCCGGCACCCCGATCCTCAACTGGGGCTGCCCGGGGCGCGGCGGCAAGCCGCTGCCCAGGTAATCCAAAGCGGAGGGCAACGATCCAGCCGTTGCCGACATCCCTTCTCCCGCTTGCGGCAGAAGTTACCCCTAAGGGCGGATGAGGGGGCTTTTGACGCACCAGCAAGGCCTGCCGAAGCCGACATCCCTTCTCCCGTTTACGGGAGAAGGTGCCCGAAGGGCGGATGAGGGGGCTTTTAGGGCTTTAAGGCAAAAGCTCCCCTCACCCCAACCCCTCTCCCGTAAACGGGAGAGGGGCTATTAAGAGCAGCTTCGCCTCACGCGCCTCAAGCCCCGCGCAGCTTCACCACCGCCATTCCAATCTGGAACAGGCTGATCGACAGTACCAGCACGCCGACGGCGATCAGCACCCAGCGCTCCTTGACCCGCTTCACCAACAGGGCCGCCACCGGCGCGGCCATCATCCCGCCGACCAGCAGGCCGGCGACGATGGACAGGTGCTGCAGGCCCATTGTCAGCAGGAAGGTGGCCGAGATCGACAAGGTGACGACGAACTCGGCCGCGTTGACCGAGCCGATGGTGGTGCGGGCCTGGCCGCCACGGGCCAGCAGGGTGGACGTGGCCACCGGCCCCCAGCCGCCGCCACCTGTGGCGTCCAGCAGGCCGGCGAAGAAGCCCAGTACCGGCACCCGCTTCACTTCCTGCTTGGCCATGAACTTGCCGGCCGCACGGGCCAGAATGAAGATCGCCAACACGAGCAGGTAGAGGTAAATGAACGGGCGTACGAGATCGCCGGGCAGTTGGGTCAGCACATAGGCGCCGATGGCCCCGCCGACAGCGCCAGGTATCGCCAGCCGAAAGAACAGTCGCTTGTCCACATTGCCCGCAACCAGATGCGAGACCCCGGAGGCGCCGGTGGTGAACACCTCGGCGGTATGAATGCTGGCGCTGACCGCGGCAGGCGGCAGCCCCATGCTCAGCAGCACCGAGGACGAAATCAGCCCGAACGCCATGCCCAGCGCTCCGTCCACCAGCTGTGCGCCGAGGCCGATCAGGATGAACCAGTAAAATTCATTGCCAAATTCCATTCCCCAAGCCTGCGGGCCACGGCAGGGCAGGTCAAGGAAAGCTACATCCGCAAGTAATGGCTCGGGTCGATTTCTGACTGATATCAGTGCCGAATGGTCGCTAACTCGCGGCTATGTCGGCGAAGTGGTCATTCGCCGCGGTATTGGCAAAGAGGGTTTGCTGTGGCGTCCAGCACTGCGGAGCCCAAGGGTTCGCAATGGCAAATGAGATTTTTGACGCCGACAGACATCACACTTCAATGCCGCCGCCCGGCACGCGCAGTGCCCCCCGGAAGTCGACACAGATCGCAGCGATAGGCGGGCGCCTGAGGCGTAGCCACTAACGCGCGAAGAGCCCCGGGCGCACCGCCTTCCCGAGCTGCCAGGGTGCAGGCAAAGGGCTTTCCCGAGGTAAATCAGCCCAGATAGCCCCCTTTAGTAAAGGGGGCGCGCCGACAGGCGCGGGGAATTGGGAGCTGATGAGCCGGGGCCCATGGTTCCGCAAACCATGGGGTTGATACGTGAATACGTATCAGCGCGGGTGCTACCGCGTTCCGTAAAGGACCACGGTCTTGCCGCGTGCATGCAGCAGACCATCGACCTGCAGCTTCTTCAGCACGCGGCCAGCCATTTCACGTGAGCAGCCCACCAGTCGGGCGATTTCCTGACGGGAAACGCGCAGCTGGGTGCCTTGGGGGTGGCTCATCGACTCCGGCTCCTTGGACAGATCGTGCAAGGTGCGGATGATGCGGTCGGTTACGTCCAGGAAGGCCAGGCGGCTGGCTTTGCGGCTGGTATGCAGCAGGCGCCGGGAGATCTGCGAGCCAATGGCGTACAGCAGCTTGGGCGCGTCTACTGACAGCGGGCCCAGGAACAGCTGGTGCAGGCGCTCGTAGCTGATCTCGGCCAGCTCGCAGGGGGTGCGGGTGCGCAGGATGACTTCGCGCTTGTCCGACTCAATGAACAGGCCCATTTCGCCGACAAACTCGCCGGCACCGAAGTAGCCCAGCACCAGTTCACGGTCATCGTCTTCCTCGGCAATGATGCTGACCGAGCCGCTGATCACGTAATACATGGTCCCGGCAGGGTCACCCGGGCGGAACACATCGGTCCGCGCCGGGTAGCGACGGCGGTGGCTATGGGCCAGAAAGCGGTCGATGGTGGCAATGTCCAGCGCCAGCGGGCTGGAGGCAAGACGCACGTTTGACGCGGTGGTGGCGTTACCTGGGCTCATGATGGCGTTCACAGTTTGGATGAACTTGCTTAATGGGCAAGCTTAACGACGCTGAGCATAAGGGGCAAACGGGCATAAAGGTTCAAGTATCACAGCGACCCACTTTGCCCCATACTTCCGCCTTTCCCACCATCTACAGGATCGACCGCCGTGGTCAAGCCGTTGCCTCGCCTGAGGTTGCAAGGATTCAACAACCTCACCAAGGCCTTGAGCTTCAACATTTATGACGTCTGCTATGCGCGTACCGAAGAGGAGCGCCAGCGTTATATCGAGTACATCGACGAGGAATACAACGCCGATCGACTCACGCAGATCCTCACCGATGTGGCTGAAATCATCGGTGCGAACATCCTGAACATTGCACGTCAGGATTACGACCCTCAGGGTGCCTCGGTCACAATTCTCATTTCCGAGGAACCGGTGATCGACAAGAAGCAGGCCGGCAAGGAGTTGATCTCTGATGCCGTGGTCGCGCACATGGACAAGTCGCACATCACTGTGCACACCTATCCAGAAACGCACCCGCAGGAAGGTATTGCAACCTTCCGCGCCGATATCGACGTGGCAACCTGCGGCGTGATTTCGCCGTTGAAGGCGCTGAACTACCTGATCGAGAGTCTGGAATCAGACATCGTGATCATGGACTACCGCGTGCGTGGCTTCACCCGTGACATCAAGGGCAAGAAGCACTACATCGACCACAAGATCAACTCGATCCAGAACTTCCTGGCCAAGAACATCAAGTCGCGTTACGAGATGTTCGACGTCAATGTCTATCAGGAAAACATCTTCCACACGAAGATGCACCTGCAGGACTTTGACTTGGACAAGTATCTGTTCGAAGAGAAAGCCAAGAACCTGTCGTTCAAGGAACGCATGAAGATCGAAGCGCTGCTGCGCCGCGAGATCGAAGAGCTGTTCCACGGTCGCAATCTGGCCGAATAAGCACTACCTGCGCAGGGCCGGTATGCCGGTTTTGCGCAAAAACAGGCGGGACGGCCCGCCCTGCAGTGATGCAGACGTTTGTCGACGGCGGCTCGGTGTGAACTCACTGGGGCGCCGTCTTTTTTTGTAAAGGAAGTTGGCGATGCCCTGGATCTACCTGCTGCTTGCGGGCCTGTTCGAGATTGGATTTGCACTGGGCCTGAAGTCCAGCGAAGGCTTTACCCGGCTCTGGCCAAGCCTGTTCACCGTGGTATTTGCTGCCATCAGCCTGTGGCTGCTGACCCAGGCGCTGCGCACCATCCCGGTTGGTACCGGTTATGCGATCTGGACCGGCATTGGCGCCGTGGGCGTGGCGATTGCCGGGGTGATCCTGTTCGGCGACAGCGCCAGCTGGCCGCGCCTGCTGTGTATTGGCCTGATCGTGGCTGGCGTGATCGGCCTGAAGCTGGTCAGCTGAGGTAGCCAAGGTAGTGCCGAGCCTTGCTCGGCAGGGGCTCTACCGGTAAGGCCCCAGCCGAGCATGGCTCGGCACTACATCCGGTAGGCCACTGCCTTCATTGCCTTGGAGGCCAGTGCCATTACCGACGGGATCGGGAACGGCAGCTTGCGCGCGCCTGCATGTTCGGCGTGCTCGGCGTGGCGAGCTTCGTCGATCTTCATCACCTTGAGGATCTCGCGGCTGCGCTGATCGGCCGGCGGCAGGGTCTGCAGGTGCTCATCCAGGTGGGCCTCCACCTGGCGCTCGGTTTCCACCACGAAGCCCAGGTTCCAGCCGTCACCGCGCAGGCCGGCCAGGGTGCCGATGGTGTAGCTGCCCGCGTACCAGAGCGGGTTGAACAGGCTGGGGCGGCTGTCCAGTTCGCGCAGGCGATCGGCGCACCAGCTCAGGTGGTCGGTCTCTTCCTGCGCCGCTTCCAGCAGGTGTGCGCGCGTGGCCGGGTCGCGGGCGACCGCTGCCTGGCCGAAATACAGTCCTTGCGCGCAGACCTCGCCGACGTGGTTGATGCGCATCAGGCCAGCCGCGTGGCGGGCCTCGGCTGGTTGCAGTACTACCTCCGGGGTGTCGCCGGCCGGGTTGGGGCGGGCAGCCGGTGGGTTGCCGAACACCGTGTCCAGGGCGCGTTGTGCTTCGGTCAGCAGGTGGTCCAGCGGCGTATGTACGCGAGCGGTGATCATGGTGGGGCAGTGCAGTGGGGTATGCCCGATTCTCGCCGCTGGCCCGCAGCCTGCCAAGGCCGGGAAGAGGTGCCCGTTCAGGCGCTGAGTTGCGCCGGGGGCGTGTGGCCAGTACAATCCCGCCTCTTCTGTTTCACCTTCACAACGCGTGGCAAAGTTCCGGTGGTTCATCTCGCCGCAATCAGCCCGACCTACCTGAGTTCTTTATGAGCACTTTCACTGCAAAGAACGAGACCGTCCAGCGCGACTGGTACCTCGTTGACGCCGCCGGCAAGACGCTGGGCCGTCTCTCCACCGAGCTGGCTCGCCGCCTGCGTGGCAAGCACAAGCCGGTTTACACCCCGCACGTTGACACCGGTGATTACCTGGTCGTCATCAATGCCGACAAGATCACTGTCACCGGCAAGAAGCTGAAGGACAAGAAGTACCATCGCTTCACCGGTTACATCGGTAACCTGAAGACCGAGTCCCTGGAGCAGGCGCTTGAGCGTCACCCGGAGCGCGTCATCGAGACCGCTGTGAAGGGCATGCTGCCGAAGGGCCCGCTGGGTCGTCAGATGTACCGCAAGCTCAAGGTCTATGCAGGCACTGAGCATCCGCACGCAGCACAGCAGCCGCAGGTTCTGGATATCTAATCATGGCTATCACTCAAAACTACGGCACTGGCCGCCGCAAGTCCTCCACCGCTCGCGTGTTCCTGCGCAAGGGCACTGGCAACATCACCGTCAATGGCCGTCCGCTGGACGAGTTCTTTGGCCGTGAGACTGCACGCATGATCGTGCGTCAGCCGCTGGAACTGACCCAGAACACCGAAAGCTTTGACATTCTTGTCACTGCTGCCGGCGGCGGCACCACCGGCCAGGCCGGTGCGATCCGTCTGGGCATCGCCCGTGCGCTGGTCGAGTACGACGAAACCCTGAAGTCCGAGCTGCGCAAGGCTGGCTTCATGACCCGTGACGCCCGTGAAGTCGAGCGTAAGAAGGTCGGCCTGCACAAGGCACGTCGCGCCACCCAGTTCTCCAAGCGTTAATCGCTTCGGGGTGGGGTTCTTCGGAATCCCACTGGGAAAGCAAAAGCCCGGCTTCGGCCGGGCTTTTGTCGTTTCTGGGGTTGGGAATGGGGTTGAAGTTGGGAGGGGGGGGGGATTCGCCAGGGCCTGGGCCAAAGCCAGGGCCAGAGCCAGGGCTAGGGCTAGGGCCAGAGCCAGAGCTGGGGCACCCCTCCCCAGCCCTCCCCTGCGCTATGCGCAAGGGAGGGGGCGCTTCCGATGCATATCCAGCGCGGGGGAAGTGCCGCACTCGCTCCCTCCCTTGCGCGCAGCGCAGGGGAGGGTTGGGGAGGGGTGCTTTGGCTCTTGAGCTTTTGCTCCTGCCAATCCTCCAATCCTCAATCTAGGGGCTTCAGCCACAAAAAAAGACCAGATCTTTCGATCTGGCCTTTTCATGAATGGCAGCCCCGGAAGGATTCGAACCTCCGAATGTCTGAGTCAGAGTCAGATGCCTTACCGCTTGGCGACGGGGCTATTGTGCGTGACGATTATCGCATACCCGGCCTGTTGGGTGGTCTGGGTGCGATGATCTGGAATAGAAAAAAAGCCTGATCTTTCGATCAGGCCTTTTATGTTTGGCAGCCCCGGAAGGATTCGAACCTCCGAATGTCTGAGTCAGAGTCAGATGCCTTACCGCTTGGCGACGGGGCTGTAGTGCAGGTCTAACCTGCGTCCCATGGTGGCTATAGGTGGACTCGAACCACCGACCCCAGCATTATGAGTGCTGTGCTCTAACCGGCTGAGCTACATAGCCTTGGGAGCCGGTAATTCTGGTGGTGTCGTGAGGTTTTGTCAACAGGTTTTTCTATGCTTGTGGCATGACAGCAGCCATGGCAGAGTCCCCGGCAGTAGAAATTTTAGGAGTCCGCATCGTGATCGATCCGGACGGCTATCGACCGAACGTCGGCATAGTGCTGATGCGGGAAGACGGGCAGGTTTTCTGGGCACGACGCGTGCGCCGGGATGGCTGGCAGTTCCCGCAAGGCGGCATGAATACCGATGAAACCCCGGTTGAGGCCATGTATCGCGAATTGCAGGAAGAAACCGGCCTGCTGCCTGAACACGTTGAAGTCCTGGGGGCGACCCCCGGTTGGCTTCGCTACCGGCTGCCTCCGCGGGCCATACGTCACACCGAGAAGCAGGTCTGCATCGGTCAGAAGCAGGTCTGGTTCCTGCTGCGCCTGACCGGCGACGAGGCGCATGTGCGGCTGGATGAAACCGATACGCCGGAATTCGATCACTGGCGTTGGGTCGACTTCTGGTATCCGGTGGAGCACGTGGTCATCTTCAAGCGTGGGGTTTACGCGCGAGCGTTGCGCCATCTCGCGCCGCTGGCGCGTGGTATCGCAGGCCAGGGTGTGCAGGCGATGCCTGCGTCGGCACAGGAAGCCTGGATGCCGGGTAGCAGCGCTGGCCATGAGCGGCCGCGCAAGCGCCCGCGGCGTCCAGGGGTTTGGCGCGGCAAGAAGATTAATAATGATTAACGTCCGAAATTGACAACCATTCGCATTTGCGATTGAATGCTGACACGGCCGATACGTGCCGGGTTCAGGGGCGTCAAGCCGTGTACGTTTGCATCTGCAATGGAGTTACCGATCACCAGATCCGTGAAGCCGCGCTTGCTGGCTGCGACACGGTGTCTGAGCTGACCATGCGTACCGGTTGCGGCTCCAACTGCGGTTCCTGCCTGGACATGGCGGCCGGCCTGCTGGAGCAGGCGCGTGCCACCCGCGAGCTGCCCTTGCCGTTGCTGCGGGCGGCCTGAACAGGCTTCGCCGCCACCGCCAATGGCGGTGGCTAATGATCACGATTCGCGTTCCTTCATTGTCTGCCGGCAACCGGTAAAGTGCGCTCGTTCCTCTAGTCGGAGTCAGCGCCATGAAAGGCGACGCCAAGGTCATCGAATTTCTCAACAAGGTCCTCTACAACGAGTTGACCGCCATCAACCAGTACTTCCTGCACGCCAAGATGCTGAAGAACTGGGGCTTGAACGAGCTGGCCGAACACGAATACAAAGAATCGATCGACGAGATGAAGCACGCCGACGTGCTCTCTGATCGCATTCTGTTTCTCGAAGGTCTGCCCAACTTCCAGGCGCTGGGCAAGCTGCGCATCGGCGAAAACCCCACCGAAATCCTCAAGTGCGATCTGGCGCTGGAGAATGAGGCGGCGCTGGTGCTGCGCGATGCAGTCGCCTATTCCGAATCGATCAGTGATTACGTCAGCCGCGAGCTGTTCGTGAAGATCCTCGATTCCGAGGAAGAGCACATCGACTGGCTGGAAACCCAGCTTGATCTGATCGAGCGTATAGGCGAGCCGAACTACCTGCTCACCAAGCTGGAAGACTGATCCCGCTGCAGCGGGATCACTCCTGCGCTTGCGCGCGCTGTTCGGCCTGATAGCCAGCCAGCGCAATGCGCGCGCGCGAAAACTCCGCCACGATCAGCGCCACCATCACGGTGGGCCGCTCCAGCGTACCGCTGCGCGCGCCGTGCTCAAGCCGGCGCGCCGCTTCGGACAGGGCCAGTACGCCGACATTGGCACTTGAAGACTTCAGGCTGTGCGCCAGCTCACCCAGTCGCTTCAGCTCGGGCATTACTGCTGCTTCCTGCAGATGCCGCACCAGCTGCGGGGTCTCGTCCAGGAACACGTCGATGATGGCGTTGATCTCGTCACCGGCAATCTCGAACAGTTCATCCAGCACGCTGCGCTCCAGTATCGAGGCGGTGATGCCATCGGTATGGGCGGTGGAGGCGGCGGCCAATGCGTTGGCGGAGAGGTCGGGGCTGGGCATGCTGGTAACCGGATCGGCAGTTGCGGTGGATGCTGGTTTGAAGGCCAGCAGGCAGTTCAGGAGTTGTGCGCGGGAGATGGGTTTGGACAGGTATTCGTCCATGCCGCTGTCCAGGCAGCGCTGGCGGTCGCCAGCCATGGCGTTGGCAGTCATGGCGATGATCGGCAGCCGCTGGCTGGCGCCGCTGCTGGCTTCGTGCTCGCGCCAGCGGCCGGTGGCAGCAAAGCCGTCCAGTACCGGCATCTGACAGTCCATCAGTACTGCGTCGTAGCGTTTGGCGTGCATCTTGTCGAGGGCGATGGCGCCGTTCTCAGCGGCTTCGGTGCTGGCACCGAGGACCTTCAGCAGTTTCTGCGCGACCATCAGGTTGACCGAATTGTCCTCGACCAACAACACCAGCATGCCGGCCAGATCAGCGCCTGCGCTGGCGTTGCTGGTGACCGCGGTTGGCGCTGCCACCAACTTGCTTGGTTCGCCTGCCGGGAAGCCTGCAGGTGCAATTGTTGCCGCTGTCGAAGTGGACGTAGCCGCAACAGGTGTTATCGCAGCCGCAAAAGCGTTGCTTGGCAGGAGTGAGGGAGGTGGGCTGGCAGCAAGCTGCAACGGTTCGGCCAGCGCATTGCGCAGCTGCGTATCGGGGAGTTGGCGCGGCAACAAGGTGGCACCATCGCGCAGCCCGTCGGCGATCGCGGCATCGCCGTACAACCACAGCAGGCGTGGACGGCTCTGATCCATGCGCTCGATGGCGCGTTGCAGGGCCTGGGCGCTGTTGCGCATGGGTTCCAGGTCGCCGATCACGGCGTGGAAGATGCCGGACACGGCGGGCATGCGCAGGCGTTCCAATGCTTCTTGCAGGTTGTTGGCGACAACCGGTTGGTAGCCCCAGTTCGGCAGTATCAGTTGCAGCCGTTGACGCAGGCGCTGCTCGGGGGTGACCAGCAGCACCTGGCGCACTTTGCGCAGGTGATCGGGCTGATGGAGGTCGCCGATGACTTTCAACAGCGGAATTTCGAACCAGAACGTGGAGCCACGCAGGGGCTCGGACTGCACGCCGATGCTGCCTTGCATCAGGTCGACGATGCGCTTGCAGATGGCCAGCCCCAGCCCGGTACCGCCGTACAGGCGGGTGGTGGACGCGTCGGCCTGGGTGAATGCGTTGAACAGCCGCTGTTGCTGGCTTGCATCCACGCCGATGCCGGTGTCGCGTACTTCAAAGCGCAGGCGGTGCTGCGCCGCGGTTTCGCCCAGGCGCTTTACATGGATGCTGATTTCGCCAAGTTCGGTGAACTTGATCGCGTTGACCAGCAGGTTGCCCAGTATCTGCCGCAGGCGCACCGGGTCGCCGCGTACCGACAGGCGCACCGCTGGGTCGATGTGCAGCGACAGGCGCAGACCTTTGTGCTCGGCCGCGCGTTGCATCAGACGCAACATGCCGTCCAGGGTTTCGCGCAGGTTGAACGTGGTTATTTCCAGCTCCAGCCGGTTCGCTTCCAGCTTGGAGTAGTCGAGGATGTCATCGACGATGCGGAACAGCTGTCGTGAACTGTCGGTGGCGGTATCAAGCATGTTGCGCTGGTCCAGGCTCAGCGTGCCTTGTGCCACCAGTTCCAACATTGGCAGGATGCCGTTCAAGGGCGTGCGGATTTCATGGCTCATCGTGGCCAGGAACTCGCCCTTGGCCAGGGTGGCGGCTTCGGCGGCCTGTTTGGCTTGCAGCAGTGCTTCCTGCAGCGTGCTTTGGCTCTGTGCGGCAACCTGCAGGCGGGTGTTTTCAAGCGCCCGTTCTTCGAGCTGCAGTTGCAGGGCATGTGCCTGTTGCTGTTGGCGGCTGGCGCCAATCGCCGCCAGCAGTGCGGCGACCACGGCGACGCCAGCACTGCCAGCGACGGCGACGGCAGGGACAGCGGGAATGAAGTTGGCCGCGCACGCAGCAGCAGCGCAGCCTGCTGCCAGCAGTGCCCAACCGCGCGCAGCGCCCGATGCAGCCGCGCTCACAGCACCGCGTTCTGGAAGTCGAAGTCGAGCTCGCTGCCAGCGCGTTGCACCACGTTGCCCTGGATGAAGTCGATGCCGCCCATCCACATCGCGGCAGCGGCCTGCGGATCTTCGATCTGCTGGCCGATGATCTGCAGGTTGGCGCGGTGGGCAAGGTCGATGGTGCCGCGCAGTTCGTCACGCAGCTTCTGGTTGGTGTGGCTTTCGGCGTAGCGTGCGGCCATGCGTACAAAGCTCAGCGGTAGCTGGCTCAGCAAGGCATTGGCCTCGTCGCCGGGTTCGAACTGGCTCAGGCAGAACTGCACGCCAGCCGGCATCAGCTGCGCGCAGAACTGCTGCAGGCTTACCGCATGCACCAATGCGTCGGACAGGCGTACATCAATGACCAGCCCATTGCCGGCTACCTGTCGTTCCTGCAGCGCATTGAGCAGCCATTCGGCATAGGCGCTGCGTGACAGCGAGCGCAGCGATTGCGAGACGAACAAGCGCATCGGCGGCTGCGCGAACTGGTACAGGTGCAGCAGGCCCAGCGCGTGTTCGACGACCTGCTGGTCAAGGTCGGCGATGCGCCCGGCGGCTTCGGCCGCGGGAATCACCTGGCCGGCGGACAGCAGGGTGCCATTGCTTTGGCGTAGGCGCAGCAGCAACTGGTACTGCGCGGTGTCGCCGCCAGCGACTGCGACGATCGGCTGATACGCCAGTTCGATCTGGCCATCCAGCAGGGCCAGGTGTTCGTTGTTGATGGTGACGTCGTTGCTCTCGTAGGCAGCAATGCCGGTGCTGCTCAGGCGCGCCTGCAGGGCAGTGCGCTCGACCGCTTCGAGCGCGGCGTCGGCATCGTGCAGATCCTGCGACAGGTTGGCGTGGCCGACCACGCAGCGCAGGAACACCGATTCGTCCTCGCGTGGTGCAAAGGGCTGCGCGGACAGCCCATCGCGGACCTGTTGCGCCAACGCCGGTACAGCCGCTTCCTCGATGCCGCGGGTAAGCAGCAGGAAGCTGTTGTCATTGAGACGCGCCAGTTGATGCGGGCGCAGGTTCTCGGCCAGACGTTGCCCGGCCTGCACCATCAAGCGCTCGTAGCTGGCATAGCCATAGCGCTCGCGCAGGCCCAGCGCGCTGGCGATCTCGATGAACATCAGGCCAGCCGTTTGCTGCTCGGCGATGGCGGTTTGCAGCTGCTGCATCACATTGTGGCGGGTCGGCAGGCCGGTCTCGGGGTTGTTCATCAGCGGGCCGGCGTCGGCCTTGCCTGGTGCCTGCATGCGGTTGCGGCGGATGCGGTTGGCGACGGCGGCGACCAAGTGGCGCGGCCGGATCGGTTTGACCAGCACATCGTCGGCGCCGCAGTCGAGTACTTCGAACTGGCGGTCAGGGTCGGCTTCGCCGGTCAGGAATACAATCGGCAGCAGCTGCTGGTGTGGCTGCTGGCGGATCATCGCAGTCAGACGCATGCCGTCGAGCCCGGGCATGTGCAGATCCATCAGGATCAGGTCCGGGCGATGTTCACTGATGGCCTGCTGCACACCTTCCACTTCCATCTGCACGAAGGCCTGCATGCCGGCGCCGTGCAGCACGCTTTGTGCAAACAGGGCCTGCGAGCGGTTGTCTTCGACGATCAGCACGCGGTAGGGCGTGTCATCGCCGACATCGCTGGCCATGGCGCTCGTAGCTGCGTCGGCGCTGGGTTTGAGCTGTGCTTGTACGGCTTCGGTGGGCGGCGCATTGCGCACGCTCCAGCGCTGCCAGTAGTCGGCTGGTGGGGTTTCCGCGCGTAGCGGGCGGTTAACGGTGGTAAGAGTGTCGTTGCTGGCCATCGATGGAGAGTATGTGCTCACGGGGCGGGAGGCAGTGAGTGGTCACCTGGCTTGGATAGTGCCGAAGCTGGCGTGTCGGTGCTCGCGAACATGCGTTTGAGCCCGCGCCATAGCATGCGCCACACCAGCCATACCGTCAGCGCGCCAATGATGCTGGCGCTGAGTACGAAGATCAGTGCCAGCCACGGGTGCGCCAATGCCAGCGCCAAGGTGCCGATCACCACGCTGTCTTCGGCAAACGAGGCCACCCAGTTGCTGGCCGGTTCCGGCGAAGTATTGAGCAGGGCACGGGTGCCGGCTTTCAGGCCGTGGCTGGTGAGCGCGATGCCGGCGCCTGCGGCCAATACGCCGGTACTCAGTTCGCCATTGGATGACAGCGTGGCAGCGGCAAGGAACGCGCCGGCCGGGACCCGCGCCAGCGTCTGCAGCAGATCCCAGATCGAATCCACGCCGGGGATCTTGTCGGCAAAGAACTCGGCCACGGCCAAGGCGCCGGAGGTGCCCAGCACCCACCAGGATTCGGTGGCCTGCAATGCGGGGGGCAGGTCCACCCAGCCCATCAGCCCGGCCATGCCAACGCCGAACACGGTCAGGTAGACGCGTATGCCCGCCAGCCAGGCCAGCAGGATGCCGATGACGAATACGTGGGCTTCTGTCATGGGAAGTGGTTCGGCCGGATACTGTGAGCAGGATCGCAACTATCGAGCATGCCTGCGGTGATTGCCAGCCGCCAGCGCATAAGCGCATGTACATACGTGTCGTTTACACTGGTCCGTCGTTTCAGACCGAGCACGGGTGCCGCCCTTCCGGGAGCATTGGAACCTGCCATGACCAACCGACCTTCCTCACGTTTCCAGATCACTCCCCGTGGTGGCGCGGCCCCGCGTCCAGGCTGGGTGCCGATCGCTGTCCTGGCGGCCGCTTGGCTGCTGTCGCTGCTGCTGGTTGGCTGGTTGGCGGCACGCTACGCCTCGCCTGATGCCGGCGGCATGCGCGAAAAGCTGCGCCAGAGCGAGGCCCTGGTAGGCCAGCAGCGCGGCCAGCTGGACGAACTGCGCCAGCGCCAAGCCACGCTGGAGGCATCGGACAAGATCAGCCGAGCTGCCAACAGTGAAGTGCAGACCTCGTTGGGTGAGCGCGATGAAGAGATTGCCGGCCTGCGTGCCGATGTTGCCTTCTATGAACGCCTGGTCGGTTCCACCAGCCAGCGCAAGGGGCTGAACACCCATTCGGTGGAGTTCACCCCGGAAGCGGCTGGCACCTGGCATTACAGCGTGGTGTTGACCCAGAATCTCAATCGCGGTGCGATCAGCCAGGGCCAGATGCGGTTCTCGGTTGAGGGTGTGAAGGACGGAAAGCTGACGACCGTCAGCTGGGATGACCTACATCAGCGCAAAGGCGCGCCGGGGCAGGATTATTCCTTCCGTTATTTCCAACAACTGGACGGTAGCGTGATGCTGCCCCGGGATTTCACACCGCAACGTGTGCGAGTCTCCCTGTCCGGATCCGGGGGGGGCTCCAACCAGACATTCGATTGGAAACTCGCCGGCAACGGCAGAGGGGAATAAACATGTTCAAAAGCAAGTCCAAGCACGACACCGACCTGGCCGTAGACGCCTTGATCGGCTCCCAGGTGGAAATCCGCGGCGACGTGGTATTCAGCGGCAGCCTGTACGTCGAGGGCCGCATCATCGGCAAGGTGATTGCCGAGGAAGGCGCCAAGGCGATGCTGACCCTGGCCGAGCACGGCCGCATCGAGGGTGAAGTGCGCGCCGCCGTGGTGGTGCTCAGCGGGAGCATGGAAGGCGATGTGCATGCCAGCGAGCGCATCGAATTGACCCCCAGCGCACGTGTCACCGGCAATGTGCATTACACGGTGGTGGAAATGAGCGCCGGTGCCCAGCTCAACGGCCGCCTGCTGCACACCGCGGCGATGGCTGCGCTGCCGGCGCCTGAAGCCAAAACCGCCGAGAAGTCCAAGAAAGCTGAAGCAACCGCGGCTTGAAACAGGGGCTTGCCGCCCCCATCCTGAGCGCCATGAGCACCTTAGTTTCCTTGCCCGGCGTGCAGCCGGCGCCTGATTACCAGTCCTTGGACCGCCCGCTGAACTTCACGCCAGCGGCTGCCTCCAAGGTGCGCGAGCTGATCCAGGACGAGGGCAACGCTGCGCTCGCCCTGCGTGTCTATATCCAGGGCGGTGGCTGCTCCGGCTTCCAGTACGGTTTCGAGTTCGATGAAAACCGTGCCGAAGACGATCTGGCGGTGGTCACCGAAGGCGTGACCCTGCTGGTCGATCCGCTGAGCCTGCAGTATCTGATGGGCGCCGAGGTGGATTACAGCGAAAGCCTGACCGGTGCCCAGTTCGTGATCCGCAACCCCAACGCCCGCACCACCTGCGGCTGCGGTAGCAGCTTCTCGGTTTAAGACAGATCCGGCCGCATTGCCGCTGGCTGCGCTTGCGATGGCGGCGCTTTGTCGTCAGGCTCTGACGGATGCTGAATTCTGAATCCCGTTTTGTCGGGCACGCCTTTGTTGGCGCGCCCCTGGACCGCGCCGATGCGCTGCGCGCTGATGCCGATGCATTGGCCGCCTTATGGCCGACGGCGCAGGTATTGGTGCTGGACGTTGATGGCACCGCGTTTGCAGATGATGACCGGCAGCCCGCCTTGTTCAGTGGCACCGATCTGGGCGGTGGCCCGGGCACGGCGATCTTCCTTGGGCTGCGTGAAGGCCGCGCCTGGTTTGTGGCCGAGGCGGCAACGCTGAGCGTGCAGGCACCGCAGCGCATGGACCTGCGCCAGGCCGCAGTGACCTGGCCGGCCGAGGTGGCCGACGTGTTCTGTTATGCACGCGGGATGTCGTACTGGCATTCGCGCAATCGATTCTGTGGCGTTTGTGGCTCGCCGGTGCGATTTGGTCGCTTCGGTTTCATTGGCCATTGCGACCAATGCCGCACCGAGCACTACCCACGCGTGGACCCGGCGGTGATCGTCGCGGTCGAAAACAATGGCCGCCTGTTGCTGGGCAGGCAGAGCAGCTGGGTCGCGCGGCGCTATTCAGTGCTGGCCGGGTTTGTCGAGCCCGGTGAAACCTTCGAGCAGACCGTGGCCCGCGAAGTATTCGAGGAGGCGCGGGTGCGGGTGATCCACGCGCAGTACCAGGGTACCCAGCCGTGGCCGTTCCCGGGCGCCTTGATGGTGGGGTTCCGTGCCAGCGCGCACGATGACGTGCCGACCGTGGATGGCGAGCTGGAAGACGCGCGCTGGTTCAGTGTCGAGGAGGTCGGCGCGGCGCTGCAGCGTGAGAACAATGACGACGGGCAGGGCATCCTGCTGCCGCCGCGGCTGTCGATCGCGCGCACCCTGATCGAGCAGTGGTACCAGAGTCAGTGCCAGTGAGTGTGAGCTGCCAAGCGGTTCACCGGCTTGTTTGGCGCTGGCAGGGCCTACAATCAAAGGCCGGAGGGATCGCATGTTCACAACCTTGGTAGCGGTAATCGCCGCACTGGTGCTCGGCCACCTGGCCCCCACGTTGCTGGCCACGTTGCGCGATTGGCGCTGGTTCGGGCGTTGCCTGGGCTGGCTGCGTGCACAGCTGGGCGAATCGGCCGCGCCCTACAGCGTGCTGCTTTTGATTGCGCCCTGCGTGTTGTTGATCGGCTTGCTGCAATGGGCCTTGGCCGAGCGTCTGTTCGGTCTGCCCGCGTTGCTGTTCGGTATTGCGGTACTGGCCTTGTGCTGGGGCCCGCGCGATCTGGATCGCGATGTCGAGGCGGTGATCGATGCCGAAGACGAGGCCGCGGCAGCGCTGGCGGCATCCCGGCTGCAGGCCGCAGGCGGCAGCATGCGTGAGGACGCGCCGGGGCTGGTCGAGGCGACCGCGATCAATGCACTGCGGCGCTGGTTTGCACCGCTGTTCTGGTTCCTGTTGCTGGGGCCATTGGGCGCGGTCCTGTACCGGCTGCTGGCGCAATCCTCGCAGGGTCTGCAATCAACAACTCTTTCCAGCGAAGAGCGGCATGCCGGTGATGTGTTGCTGGCGGTGCTGGAATGGCCGGTGGCGCAGCTGATGACGCTGTCGATGGCCTTGGTCGGCAATTTCGACACGGTGTTTTCGGCGTGGCGCCGCGCTGCTGGAAATCGCTGGACGCTGCAGCTTGGTTTTCTGGCCGAGGCCGCACGCGCCAGCGTTGGCGCCGAGCTGGTTGAGGAGGCTGAAGAAGCGCGGTTGGCCGGGCAGGTGCCGGCAGACGAACGCTACCCGGAACTGCGCGATGCGATGAGCCTGGTCTGGCGCATGTTGCTGCTGTGGATGGCCTTGCTGGCGCTGCTGGTCATTGCTGGCTGGGTGGGCTGAGCAAAGAGCGGCCGTAGCCCGGGTAAGCACTGCGTCGCCGGGAAGCAGGAATCTGTTGATGTTTCAGGCGGCCCGCCAAATGTCCCGGGTGCGCGGTGTTCGCCCGCGCCTACGTGATTGCGTGGCTTTTGAGCACGGCCTTCAGCCCGGTGCCAACAGGTTGAACGGGTACCAGGGCAGGTTGCGCAGCAGCCAGTACGAGACGATCACCACCAGCCATGGAATTGGCCGTGCGAACAGTCGCACCAGCCATTGCAGCCGTGCCGGCCATAATCCGGCGCCATGCAATGCCATCACCAGCACCGGCACGATGGACACGATCAATAGCGGATTCATCGCCATTGCCTGTGGCAGGTCCAGATGGACCAGTGCGTGCAGGCAGCGGGTGCTGCCACAGCCCGGGCACCACAGGCCGGTAAGGGCATAGAACGGGCAGGATGGCAGTGGATTGCCCGGAATATTCGGGTCGATCCGGCTCAATACCGCTGCCGCGCCCACGCCAATGCTGGCAATCGCGGCCAGGGGCATATAGCGCAGCAGGTGTTGCGGGAACTGCATGTCAGGACAACAGGCCGGCCGGATCCGACCGGCCTGTCGGGTTCATCAGTAGCCGGAAGCGCCGCTCATCGCGCCGCCCACACCGAGCACCACGAAAACGATCACGTACAGGATCACCAGCACAACCCAGCCCAGCACCGACCAGATGGCCCACTTCTTGGCCTTGTCGGCGGCGTCACGGGCGCCAGCGATGTCGCCAGCAGCCAGCAGGCCATTGACCTTGGCAGCGTGGACGATGGAGACGATGCCCAGCGGCAGGCAGCAGAACAGGGTGGACAGGATTGCCCAGACGAGGTTGTTGGATACGGCGGGACTGCTTGTATTCACGTAAAACTCCTTTTTGAAAAATCAGCGTGACTTGCAGGCATTCGCCGCAGTCAACGGCGAGATGATCATTGTGGCAATCCAGCATAGGGGCCACGTGATGAAACCGATGAAAACAAAGCACAGCAGGAAGTTGACGAAGGACACCGCCCAGTAGCCGAACATGATGATCAGGCCGGTGGCGACGTTGCCCGCGTACAGATGACCAATACCGAAAACCTGGAAAAACCCCGGCAACACCTCCAGCAACGCTGCTATCCCGCCGGATTTCTGCGGATGGTAGTAGTGGTGTACCTGCTGCGGCGCGCTTGGCGGCGCAGGTGGTACGGCTGGCAGTGATGGCGTGGCGTTGTCCATTTATCCCCTTGCTCCTTGGCTGTGCTGCGGTTCCCGGCAAACACATAGGGGGTAGCCTAGCCACTTGTCCTATTTCTGGAAAGTGGTTTCCCCTACCTACGCTTCGTCACCGCGCAACTTGCGGACCAGGGTTTCGAGCTGTGGGGCATCGGTATGGGCCCCATCCACCGGTGGTCCGGCGACAACCTCGATGTGTGCGCGGAAGCGGCGTGGCACCCGCATCTGCCCCAGCCGGGTATCGCGGCGGCTCCACATGCTGGACCACATCCCCTTCAGCGCCATCGGCACCACCGGCACCGCGCGCCGGGCCAGGATCTTCTCCACCCCGGACTTGAAGGCGGCAATCTCGCCGTCCTTGGTCAAGGCACCCTCGGGGAAGATGCAGACCAGTTCGCCTTCGGCCAGCGCCGCATCCACCTCGTCGAAGGCGCGCTGCATCAGCGCGGCGTCTTCCTTGGGGCTGGCGATCGGGATGGCCTTGGCGGTCTTGAAGATCCAGCGCATCACCGGCACGTTGAAGATCCGGTAGTACATGACGAAGCGTGCCGGGCGCGGGATCACCGCCGACAGGATCAGTGCGTCCATGTAACTGACGTGGTTGCAGACGATCAGCGCGGCACCTTCGTCTGGCACATTGTCTTCAACGCCTTTGACCCGCAACCGGTACAGGGTGCGCACCATCAGCCAGCTGAGGAAGCGCATCAGGAACTCGGGCACGATGCTGAAGATGTAGACCGCGACCACGATGTTGGCGATGGCCAGTGCCAGGAACAGCTGCGGGATGCTCCACTTGAGCGCGCTCTGGGTGAGCAGGCCCAGCACCGCGGCCAGCACGATGAAGCCGGAGTTCTGGATGTTGAGCGCGGCGAACACACGCGACATTTCCGACTTTGGTGTGCGGCTCTGGATCAGCGCGAACAGCGGCACCACGAAGAAGCCGGTGAACAGGCCGATGCCGAGCAGGTCGATGATGATGCGCCAGCTGCCCGGCTGCTGGACGAAGCCGGCAACGTCCAGCCCGGCGACGGCGACGGCGACCGCACCGGTGCGGGCGAAATACAGATCCAGCAGGAACGCGCTCATGCCGAAGGCGCCCAGCGGCACCAGGCCGATTTCGACGATGCGCCCGGACAGCTTCTCGCACAGCAGCGAGCCGACGCCGGTACCCAACGAGAACAGCGCCAGCGCGAAGATGTACAGGACCTCGTCGCCGCCAAGGTTCACCACCGCGTAGGTCGGCAATTGCGAGGTAAGCACGGTGCCGAAGAACCAGAACCAGGACACGCCGAGGATGGCGTTGCGTACCGCCTTCTGCTTCTTGGCCAGGCGCAGCACCACCAGCGATTCGCTGATCGGGTTCCAGTTGATCTTCAGCTCCGGCGCACCGGCATCCACCCGCGGAATCATGCGTGCGGTGAAGTTGCCGATCATCGCCAGTGCGATGATGGCCACGGCAGCAACGATCGGACCATGGGCGCCGGCCAGCGCGAAGATCATGCCGCCGGCAATCATGCCGGTGAGGATGGAAATGGAGGTGCCCATTTCCACCAGACCGTTGCCGCCGGTCAGTTCTTCAGGCTTGAGGATGGAGGGCAGTACCGAATATTTGACCGGGCCGAACAGGGTGGACTGCAGGCCGGTGCAGAACAGCGCAACCAGCAGCACCGGCATGTTCTGGGTAAGGAAGCCGACCGCCGCCAGTGACATCACCACGATCTCCATGGTGGTGGTGATGACGATGAGCTTCTGCTTTTCCAGCTTCTCGGCGATCTGCCCGGCAAGTGCCGAGAACAGGAAATAGGGCAGGATGAACAGTGCCGGCGCCAGGTTGGTGTACAGCGTGCGTTCTTCGCTGCTGACGCCCAGGTAGAACAGCAGGCCGATGATCGCCTGGCGGTAGATGTTGTCGTTGAAGGCGCCCAGCGCCTGGACGATGAAGAACGGGAGGAAGCGGCGCTGCGTGAGCAGGGCGAACTGGTTGTGGCCGGACATCGTGACTCCTCGGTGCTGCGCGGCACATTAGCAGAACCGCATGATCGTATTGGTCAAGCTGGGGGCGCCTTGCAGACGCCTCTCAAGCGTTGCTGGCGGGTAACAGGCCCAGCAGCGCACGGGCCGCTGGGGTCGGATCGGCACGCCAGACCGCGCAGGTGCGGAAACGGAACAGCTCTGCCAGTGGCCGCACCAGCGTGCGCTGCATGCGCGCGGCCATGCTGTCAGGCACCACCGCCACCGCCAGGCCAGCGGCCACCAACTGCTGCTGCAGTTCGCTGTGGGTGACCTCGTATTGCAGCTGCGCCTGGATGCCGCGTTCGCGCAGGGCGTCATCGAGCATGCGCCGCACCCCGGCGCCGGGGACCAGCGCCGCCAAGGGCAGGCCTTGCAACGCCTGCAGCGGGATAGCCGCGTGGTTGGCCAGCGGGTGATCGATGGGCATCACCAGCGACAGACCTTCCTCATGCAACAGGCGGTGCTGCGGCGGCAGACTGATCTGCGGGCCTACGCCGACCAGCGCCACGTCCAGGCTGCCTTGCTCCAGTTCGGCCAACAGCACATCGCTCATGCCGGCCTTCAGGTGTACCTCGACGGCAGGGTGCGCGGCCCGGAACGCCGACAGCAGTGCTGGCACATCGACCACATTGAGCGAGGTGATCTGGCCGATATTGATGCGGCCACGCACCGTGCCCAGGGTCAACGCCATTTCCTCCTGCAGACGTGCTGCCGCCTGCAGGGTCAGCCGGGCGTTGTGGAGGAACACCTCGCCAGCAGCGGTGGGGCGTACCCGGCGGTGGCTGCGCTCGAACAAGCGCGTGCCGAAAGCGTCCTCCAGCCGCGCGATCTGGTGACTCAGCGCCGATTGCACGGTGTGGCAGCGGGTGGCCGCGGCGGTGAAGCCGCCTTCCTCGGCCACGGCGACGGCAAATTCGAGCTGGCGCAGAGTGAACATGCCATCACTGAAACAGATGGATGGGATGAAAACAATACATTGGCGTCATTGATGACAGCGGCTCAGACTTGTCCCTGTTCCCGCCGTGGTCTCCCCCATGAATACCCCCGCTTCCCCATCCCACCGCCCCTTGAGCCAGGCCCAGGTCCTGTTGCTGGCCACGGCCACTGGCCTGATCGTGGCTGGCAACTATTACGCACAGCCATTGCTGCAGATTCTGGCCGAGGCATTCCGGATCGGCGCCGATGAGGCGGGCTGGGTGGTGACGGTGGCGCAGCTGGCCTATGCCGCCGGCCTGCTGCTGATCGTGCCGCTGGGCGACCGCGTGGAGCGCCGCCGCCTGATCGTCGCCCTGTTCGTACTGGCAGCGGTAGGTCTGGCGATCAGCGCCACCGCCACCCACTTCGTGCAGCTGCTGGCGGGCACGGCGCTGTCCGGCCTCAGTGCGGTGGCGGCGCAGGTGATCGTGGCGCATGCGGCAGGGCTGGCCGAGCCCGAACATCGCGGGCGGGTGGTCGGCACCATCATGGCCGGCCTGCTGCTGGGCATCCTGTTGGCGCGTACCGCCTCCGGCGTGCTGGCCGGGCTGGGTTCCTGGCATACGATCTACTGGGTGGCCTGCGTTGCCTTGCTGGTGCTTGCGGTGGTGCTGGCACGCTTGCTGCCGGCGCATCAGCCCAGCGCAACGCTCTCCTATCCGCGGCTTATCGGCTCGGTGCTGGCCCTGCTGCGCGATGAGGCTCTACTGCGTCAGCGCTCCGTGCTGGGCGGCTTGTTGTTTGCTGGTTTCAGCGTGTTCTGGACGCCGCTGGCCTTCCTGTTGTCTGGTCCGGCTTACGGCTACTCGATTGCCACGATCGGCTTGTTTGGTTTGATTGGCGCGGCCGGCGCATTGGCTGCCAGCAGTGCCGGCAGACTGACCGATCGCGGTCATGGCCGCGCGGTGGCGCTTGGCGGCCTGCTGATGATGTTGCTGTCGTGGTTGTTGCTGGCGTTCGCGCCGGTGTCGCTGGCGGCACTGATCGTGGGTGTGTTGTTGCTGGATATTGCCGTGCAGGCGGTGCACATCAACAACCAGAGCGTGATCTACCAGCTGGATGAAAGCGCCCGCAGCCGCATCACCTCGGCTTACATGACCTGCTACTTCATCGGCGGTGCCAGTGGTTCGGTGCTGAGTACGATGGCGTGGACGCGCCATGGCTGGAACGGCGTCTGCGCGCTGGGCGGCATGTTCGCGGTGATTGGCCTGTTGGTGTATTTCATGCCAGCCCGCAAGCAAGCCGCAAAGAATGTGGGAGCGGCATAAGCCGCGAAGCCGATAACGCGACCGTCGCCGAAGGGTGTGCATGCCAGGCTTTTGTAGGAGCGGCGTAAGCCACGAAGCTGGCAACCGTTCCGTTGACGGATCGTCTGCGCACTGGACTGTAGATTGGTGGTTGAGGACTGACGCCAAAGCCAAAGCCAAAGCCAAAGCCAAAGCCAAAGCCTCCCCCCATCCGCCCTCCGGGCACCTTCCCCCGCAGGCGGGAGAAGGAACAGCGGATAGCAGCAGCCACAGCCACTACGCCGGCAACATCGCCTCTTCCGCTGCCGCCCTCAGCTTCGGCAACAGCCGCAGCATCAAGGCCAGCTGGGTACGCACCAGCCGCGACTTTTCATCGATCTCGTCCGGCATCTGCTCCAGCGCATCGGCCAGTGCTATCTCGTCTTCCTGCGCTTCCGCCGGCTGGCGCCTGCTCAAGGCTTCAGACAATGCAGCCAGGGACTGCTGCAGCTGCCGATGCCCACCGGCAACCAATGCATCCTCGTTGACTGCATCCGCTTGCGCGCGATGTGCGCCCAGCGCCGACAGATAACCGAGCAAGGTGTTGGAGAGCCCAAGAAAACGAAAACCCGCATCCAGATTGCCGCGTGCATAGCCCGGCTCGCGCAGCATGTTGGCCAGGGCCACCGACAGTGCGACGTCGGCGTTGTGCATGTCGCGGCGCGCGATGCGGTAGGGCAGATCGTCGCGCATGCCGCTGCGGTATTGGCCCAGCACTTCATCCAGATAGGCGGTGCTGGTCGCGACCACCTGCGCCATCACCTTGTGCAGGCGCCGGCCTTCCCAGTCGGGCAGGATCAGCAGCGAGGCGATGGCGGCGATGATGCAGCCGATCAAGGTGTCGAGGAACCGCGGCCAGATCAGCACGAAGCCGTTGCCGATCAGGTTGAAGCACAGCAGTGCCATCACCGTGATTGCCGCTGTCGCCAACAGGTAACGGTCGGTACGGGTAAAGAAGAACAGCAGTGCTGCCGCCAGCGCCAACAGCAGTTGCAGGCCGGTGCCGGGGAACAACTGCATCAAGGCCCAGGTCACGCCCAGACCGAGCAGGGTGCCGGCGATGCGTTGCACCAACCGCAAGCGGGTTGCGCCGAAGTTCGGCCGGCAGACGAAGACGATGGTCAGCAGGATCCAGTAGCCATTGTCCGGGTGCACCAGTTTCAGCAACGCGTAACCGGCGATCAGCGCCAAGGCGATGCGCACGCCATGGCGGAACAGCAGTGAGCCCGGGGTCAGTGCCTGGCGCAGGCGCGTGCCCATTTCGCGCAGGGTGTGCGGCGAAGAATCACGCAGGCGCGTATCGATGCCTTCCAGTGGCGTATCCGCCAACGCAGCTTCGGACAGCTGCCGCTCGATACTGGTCAGGTTGGCTGCCAGCAACTGCAGTGAGCCAAGCAGGCGCGTCCACCGTGGATTGCGCTGCTCGCGCAGGTATTGCAACGAGGACTGCAGGTCCTGGCCGGCGACGCGGGCGCGCTCGCCATAGTCGAAGGGCTGGCGCAGGCGGATGGCCTCCCCCAGCGACTGGCAGGCCTTGCCCTGCAGCGATAACAGGCGTCGGCAGCGGTACAGCACGTCGCTGTGGAAGAAGGCGTCGGCCAGCGCTTCATACGGGTAGTGCGAGGAACTGGCGCGTTCGTGGAAATCCTGCGCCATGTAATACAAGCGGAAGTACAGGCCCGACTGCACACCGGGCCGGCCGGAGCGACCAAAGCGGCTGAGGATGGCGGTCTTGGCGATGTTCAGCGCCTGCACCACGCGCACGTTCTGTTCGGCCAGGGCCAGCCGCCGTGCTTCCAGATCGCCCTGCCGCACCGGCTCGAACAGGTCGGCCTTGAGCTGCAGGTACTGGCCGAGTTCATGGAACAGCCGCGCCAGACGTTCGCGTACCGGGCGGTTGGCGAACATCGCCGTCCACAGGATCGACAGCAGCCCGTACCAGCTGGCGCCAACCAACAGCGGGATCACCTCGCGCAGGGCCTGTTGCTGGCTGGCGTTGTGGTGCTGGTCCATCGCGATCATCGCGTAGATCGCCAGCGTCACCGTGGCCTGGCCGATGGAGGCGTAGCGCTCGCCCAGCGCGCCGAGCAGGGTCAGACCGAAGGCAGTCAGCGCCAATGCGCTGATGAAGGGAACGGGGTAGGCGAACAGCGCGATGACCGCCGCCGCAGCAGCGGCAAAGCACAGCAGCGACAACAACACGGATTTTGTGCGGCCCCACCAGTTGTCATCGGTCTCGGCGATGGCGCTGGCGATGATGCCCAGGAACAGGCCGGGGATGGCTTCGATATGGCCGTCATACCAGCCATAGGCGATGGCGGCAGTGAGCGCGATGAACACGCGCAAGCCGTAGCTGGCTTTTTCGTGGGCCCAGAGTTGGCCCAGGTGGCGGTCGAGACGGCGCATGCCGGGAGCGGGTACTCGCTGTGATCAGGCTGTCAGCTTGCGGTGCCGCCGCGATGCAGGCAAGCGCGATCCGTCTGCAAGTGCGTGGGAATCAAGCTGCAGCGTTGGCCGCCCGCATGAAATCGAGGAACACGCGCAGCTTGGGTGCCAACTGCTCGCGCGAGGGGTAATAGAGATGGAAGCCTGCATAGGGCGGTTGCCAGTCATCCAGCAGTCCTTGCACACGACCAGCGTCGATGTCGGTGCGGGCGATGGCTTCGAATATCTGCAGCAGGCCAAGCCCGTCGCGCGCTGCCTGCAAGGCCAGGGTGCTGTCGTTGAGCAGCAGTGGCCCGCTGACGTCGAGGGTGAAGTCGCGGCGATCACGACTGAACTCCCAGGGCATCACCCGGCCATTGCTGTTGCGGTGACGGATGCAGGCATGGCCGATCAGCGCTTCAGGCGTCTGCGGCGTGCCATGCCGCTGCAGATATTCCGGCGCGGCGACCACGGTCCAGCGCATTGGCGGTCCCAGCGGCACCGCGATCATGCCATCGGCCAGCGCCTCGCCCAGGCGGATGCCGGCATCGAAGCCTTCGCCGACCACATCCACCAGCGCTGCCTGCATCGACAGTTCCACTTCTACCTGCGGGTAAGCGGCATGGAAGGCGGGCAGGTGTGGCAGCAACAGGTACTCGATGGCGAAACGCGGCGCGGTGATGCGCAGCTGGCCGGTGGCGACGTCGCGGTTGGCTTCCACTGCATGCAGGGCCTCGCTGATGCGGGCCAACGCTGGCGCGGTGTCCTGCAGCAGGCGGTGGCCGGCCTCGCTCAGGCCAACCCGGCGCGTGGTCCGCTGCAGCAGACGGGTGCCGAGGCGACGTTCCAGGTTGCGGATGGTCTGCGACAAGGCTGACGGTGATACCGCCAGTTCGACAGCTGCCTGGCGGAAGCTGGCATGCCTTGCGACACAGGCGAAGGCTGCCAGGGCTGGCAACAGGCTTGGGTCTACTGTGAAGTCAGGCTTCATGGTCAATGAGGAGTATCCGCCTTTATCGACATAGTGGCGAGGGCCTACAGTTGCCTCCGTCCTTTCCCCCGTTGGAGTTGCCGATGAAAACCCGAGTTCTGGGCCGCAATGGTCCCGTCGTTTCCGCGCTTGGCCTGGGCTGCATGGGCATGAGCGCGTTCTATGGCGGCCGTGGTGATGACGCCGCCTCGATTGCGGTGATCCACCGCGCGCTGGAGTGTGGCGTGACGCTGTTGGATACCGCCGACATGTACGGCCCGCATACCAACGAGGTGCTGGTTGGCAAGGCAATTGCCGACCGTCGTGGGCAGGTGTTCCTGGCGACCAAGTTCGGTGTGCGGCTGGATGCCAATGACCCGCAGGCGCGCGGTGTCGATGGTCGTCCGGAATACGTGCAGGCTGCCTGCGAGGCCAGCCTGCAGCGTCTGGGTGTGGATCATATTGATCTGTACTACCAGCACCGTGTTGATCCGCAGGTGCCGATCGAGGACACCGTGGGTGCGATGTCGCGTTTGGTCGAGCAGGGCAAGGTGCGTTACCTGGGCCTGTCCGAAGCGGCCCCGGAGACGATCCGCCGCGCGCATGCGGTGCATCCGATCACCGCGCTGCAGACCGAGTATTCCTTGTGGTCGCGCGAACCGGAGCAGAACGATGTATTGGCTACCGTGCGTGAGCTGGGCATTGGCTTCGTGCCGTACTCGCCGTTGGGTCGTGGATTCTTGACCGGTGCGATCCGCAGCCCGGCCGATTTCGAGGAAGGCGACTACCGGCGCAATTCGCCGCGCTTCCAGGGCGAGAACTTCGATCGGAACCTGGCCTTGGTGGAGCAGGTCAATGCGATTGCCGCCGACAAGGGTGTGACGCCGGGGCAATTGGCACTGGCCTGGGTGTTGGCGCAGGGCGATGACCTGGTGCCGATTCCCGGGACCAAGCGTTTGCCGTATCTGGAAGAGAACCTGGGTGCGCTGGATGTGGTGCTGGGTGCCGAGGACCTGGCACGGATTGACGCGGTGTTCCCAGTGGATGCGGCGGCGGGGCTGCGTTACCCGGCGGCGAGCATCGGCAGCGTGCATCGGTAGAGCCGAGCTCTGCTTCAAATGTAGAGCCGAGCCATGCTCGGCTGAGGCATTACCGGTAGAGCTCCCTGCCGAGCATGGCTCGGCACTACCGTTTGCGCTCCCTCCCTTGCACGCAGTGCAGGGGAGGGTTGGGGAGGGGTAGCTTTTGTGGCACTACCGGTAGAGCCCCTTGCCGAGCATGGCTCGGCACTACCGTTTGCGCTCCCTCCCTTGCACGCAGTGCAGGGGAGGGTTGGGGAGGGGTAGCTTCTGCAGCGTTACCGGTAGAGCCCCTGCCGAGCATGGCTCGGCACTACCGTTTGCGTCTCGCTTATTGCTGCTCGCGCGCAATCGCGCGCCAGCCGATGTCGTTGCGGTGGAACTCGTTGGCCCAGTGGATCTTGGCTACACCTGCATACGCATGCTTCTGCGCATCACCAACGCTGTCTCCCAGCGCGGCAACACACAACACACGGCCGCCGGCACTGACCACATTGCCGTCAGCATCCAGTGCGGTACCCGCGTGGAACACCTTGGCGCTGGCCGGCACATCGCCCAAGCCGCTGATCACATCACCGGTGATCGGCGATTCCGGGTAAGGCTTGGCAGCCAGCACAACACCCAATGACGGACGCGGGTCCCATTGCGCTTCAACACCTGCCAGCGCGCCATCAATCGCCGCTTCGACCAGATCAACCAGGTCTGACTGCAGGCGCAACATCACCGGCTGGGTTTCCGGGTCGCCGAAACGCACGTTGAACTCGATCACCTTCGGCGCGCCATCTGCATCGATCATCAAACCGGCATACAGGAAGCCGGTGAACGGCACGCCATCGGCAATCATGCCGGCCACGGTCGGTTCAACTACTTCGCGCATCACCCGCGCATGCACGTCCGGGGTCACTACCGGTGCCGGCGAATAAGCGCCCATGCCGCCGGTGTTCGGGCCGGTGTCGCCATCGCCAACGCGCTTGTGGTCCTGGCTGGTGGCCATCGGCAACGCGATGCGGCCATCGACCATCGAGATGAAGCTGGCTTCCTCGCCTTCGAGGAATTCCTCGATCACCACGCGCGCGCCGGCATCGCCGAAGGCATTGCCGCTGAGCATGTCGTGCACGGCGGCTTCGGCTTCCTCCATCGTCATCGCCACGATCACGCCCTTGCCGGCGGCAAGACCATCGGCCTTGATCACGATGGGCGCGCCTTTTTCGTGCAGGTAAGCCAGCGCTGCATCCACTTCCGTATGCACGGCGTAGTACGCGGTAGGAATGCCGTGACGGGCGAGGAAATCCTTGGCGAAGGCCTTGCTGCCTTCCAGCTGTGCGGCAGCGGCGGTCGGGCCGAAGATGCGCAGGCCGGCTTCGCGGAAGCGATCGACAACGCCCAGCACCAGCGGCACTTCCGGACCGACCACGGTCAGGCCCACGGCCTCGTCCTGTGCCAGCTTCAGCAGGCCTTCGATGTCGTTGACCTTGACTGCGACATTGCGGCACTTGCCTTCGGTGGCGCTGCCAGCATTGCCGGGGGCGACGATCACTCCGCTTACGCGCGGCGATTGCGCCAGCTTCCAGGCAAGTGCGTGTTCGCGGCCGCCAGAGCCGATGACGAGGATTTTCATGGGGTCAGTTCCTGTGGGGCATCAATTGGGAAGGCAATGGGAGGCTTTCAGCGTGACTTCGAAGAACGTCGCGCCACTGGCATCCACGAAGCGCCGGCGCACGCTGCCGCCAGCGGCATAGACCGGCTGCAGTGCCGGTTCCTTGCACAGTTCGGTGATCGCTTCGCCCTCGTCACGTCGCAATGCCTCGAACACGTCCGGCTTGGCCTTGGCCATCGCGACGCTGGCGCCGGGAAAGCTCACCACGAACACGATATCGTCGCCATGGCGATGCGCCGAGGCAGTGATCAATCCATCGCGGTAAGGCGCCGGCAGTTGCTTGCCGAGCGTGGCAAGTGCGGTGTGCTGGGCGTCTGTGAGTTTGCTGCTTGCACAGCCAGAAAGCAGGGCGAGGCAAAGTCCGGTGGTGACGGCGAGGAGGGCGCTACGCATCAGTTGCAAGCCTCAAGCTGCATGGAGGGAGGAATCAGATAGCGCGATTGCGCATCGTCATAGGCGATGTCATGGCGCTTGTTCACCGCACCGGCACAGCCCCGACCTTTCTCCTGCACGCGCAGCGGCCAGTAGGCGAGCTGCGCTTGACTGTCATCAGGGACTGCATCGAAGTTCAGGTCCAGGCGCCCGTGCGAGCAGTTGCCGGACGCATTGCAGTCGATCGCATTGCGATCATCCAGATGGCTGCGCAGCCAGCCTGCGCTGGACAGTTTCTTGTCGCCGTTGAACACATACCAGGCGCGATTGCGCATTGCCGCGCCAACCACCACCAGTTCATCGTCGACCTGGAAGCCCCAGGCGTTTGCGCCCATCTGCAGCGTGGTGACGCTGCCCGGCTTGCCGCCGGTGCCGCTGCCCTGGCCGAGCAGTTCGGCGGCGATGCTGACGCCGTCATCGGTGGCGCGGCGCAGGACGACGAAATCGGTGCTGCCCAGTTCAATCGGGCTGGCGTCGTCGTAGGTGGTGCAGATTGCCAGCATGCGGTAGTTGCCGCTCTGCACGCTGATGCTGTGGTCAGCACAGATATCGCGCTGGACCGAGCGGGCCTGGCCCAGATCGGCATCACTCAGTTGCTGTGCCCACTGCCCCTGCAACTGCACAGCGCTGCCATAGCGCTCCTGCAGTACGGCCATCACCCCAGCCTCGTAGCTGAGTTTCGGCTTTGCTGCTGGAGCATCACCCTGTGCGGGCGTGCCCTGCTGGCACGAAGCCAGCAGGGCGACGGCGAGCAGGGAAATCAAACGCGGGGAAACCCTGGTCGCCATGTGCCAGCTCTCGGTAACGGAATCAGTGACGGAAGTGGCGCACGCCGGTGAATACCATGGCGATGCCATGTTCGTCGGCAGCGGCGATTACTTCGTTGTCACGCATCGAACCGCCCGGCTGGATCACCGCGGTGATGCCGGCTTCTGCTGCTGCATCCAGGCCATCGCGGAACGGGAAGAACGCATCCGATGCCATCACCGAGCCCGTTACCACCAGGCCAGCATCGGCCGCCTTGATGCCGGCGATGCGGGCGGAGTAGACGCGGCTCATCTGGCCGGCGCCAACACCGATGGTGCGCTCGTCCTTGGCATAGACAATCGCGTTGGACTTGACGTACTTGGCTACGCGCCAGGCGAACAGCAGGTCGCGCGTTTCAGCGGCGGTCGGTGCGCGCTGGGTGACGGTCTTCAGTTCGTCGGCGCTCATGCCGCGGTTGTCGGCGCTCTGGATCAGCAGGCCCGAACCAATGCGCTTGGTGTCGTAGTTGTTGCGTGCATCACCGGCCGGGATGCGCAGCACGCGCACATTGGCCTTCTTGGTGGCGTAGTCCAGTGCGGCTGGTTCGTAATCCGGTGCGATCAGCACTTCGACAAACTGGCGGTCGAGGATGGCCTTGGCGGTGGCCAGGTCCAGCGTGCGGTTAAAGGCAAGGATGCCGCCGAAGGCGCTGGTCGGGTCGGTGTTGTAGGCCATCTCGTAGGCGGCGCCGACATCGGCAGCGACCGCAACGCCGCACGGGTTGGCGTGCTTGACGATGACGCAGGCCGGCACCTCGAACTGACGCACGCATTCCCATGCGGCATCGGCGTCGGCCAGGTTGTTGTAGCTCAGTTCCTTGCCCTGCAGCTGCACGAAGGTAGCCAGGGTGCCCGGCACCGGATACAGGTCGCGGTAGAACACGCCGCTCTGGTGCGGGTTCTCGCCGTAACGCAGGTCCATGACCTTGATGAAAGAGGAATTCATCTGTGCCGGGTATTCATTGCGCACCGGCACCGAGGCGCTGGTGTCAGTCACGGCCGACAGATAGTTGCTGATCGCCGCGTCGTACTGGGCGACACGGTTGAACGCGGCCACCGACAGTTCGAAACGCTTGGCGGCGGACAGCTTGCCGTCGTTGCTGGCCAGTTCGGCCAACAGTGCGTCGTACTGGTCCGGGCTGGTCGCCACGGCGACGCGGGCGAAGTTCTTGGCCGCGCTGCGCAGCATCGCCGGGCCGCCGATGTCGATGTTCTCCACTGCGTCGGCGAGCGTGCAGTCGGCCTTGGCGGTGACTGATTCGAACGGGTACAGGTTCAGTACCAGCAGGTCGATCGCGGCGATGCCGTGTTCTGCCATCACCGCGTCATCGGTGCCGGCGCGGCCGAGCAGGCCGCCGTGCACCATCGGATGCAGGGTCTTGACCCGGCCGTCCATCATCTCCGGGAAGCCGGTGACATCGGACACGTCCTTGACCGGCAGGCCGGCCTCGCGGATCGCCTTGGCGGTGCCGCCGGTGGACAGCAGCTCGACGTTGCGGGCAGCCAGGGCACGGGCCAGATCGATCAGGCCGGTCTTGTCGGAAACGGACAGCAGAGCCCGGCGTACGGGCAGCAGATCAGAAGACATGGGGAGGCAGGGGGAAGCGGAAGCGGGCCCATATTGTAGCCGCGCGGTCACACAGAAGCAGGGTGTAGTGCCGAGCCATGCTCGGCAGGGGCTTTCCCAGCAATTCAATGTAGTGCCGAGCCATGCTCGGCAAGGGGCCTTCCCAGCAATGTACGACAGCGGGGATTACCCGGTAACGCTTCTGCCGAGCATGGCTCGGCACTACAGACAGCCCGGGGCTTACGCCAGCCCGTATTCCTTCAACTTCTTGCGCAGGGTCGCGCGGTGAATGCCCAGCAATGCCGCCGCGCGGCTCTGGTTGCCTTCGCAGTGGTTCAGCACTTCCACGAACAACGGGATCTCCATCTCGCGCAACACGATCTCGTACACATCGTCGGCGTCGCAGCCGTCCAGATCGCGCAGGTAGCGCCGTACGGACTGGGCAACGTGTTCGCGAAGCGGCGGCTTCGGAGCGCCACGACTGGTGTCAGGACGGGTGGGGGCAGCGTTCAAGGAGAGTTCCCGGGTTCAGCAAGGTCGGGCGCGTTGGCCCGGCATGGGGGAGGGAGTCTAGCGCGTGGGCCGTCGGCCTGCCACGCATTGTCCCGCGTTTACTGAAATTCGAAGCTGAAGGCGACGGTGGCGGCGGCCGGTTCGCGCAGCCGGAACGACACCTGCGCACTCTGCCCAGGCTCCAATCGCGCCAGTGGATCAGCGCCTGGGCCCAGGTATTCGGCCGGCTGCAGGGTACGCCGGCCGATCACCCGACCGTCGGCATCGGACAGCGACAGGCGCAGCGCCGGCCAGGCCTGTGCCCAGCGGGCATCGTTACGGAAGCTGGTCTGCACCTGCAGCGCACCTGCCTGCCCGGGGACCGGACGGATATCGCGGCTGAGCATGCTGAACGCGCTGGGCTCATGCCACGGCGGCAATGAGCAGCGCAGTACGCTGCACAGGCCGCTGACCAATGGGCGGGTACCTGCATCGGCGGCCAGTCTGGCGCGGTCGGCAAGAATGATCTGCAGGCCGAGCAGTAGTGCCAGCGCCAGTACCAGACCCCATTGCCAGCGCGGGGTGTCGGCCGGTGGTGTTGCATGCGTGCGGTTCTGGCGCGCGAAGCTGGGCGCGGCTGCAGCCGGCGACGCGCTGTCTTCCGGCGGTTCTGCGCCCTCGATGCCGGCGCTGTCACTGATGACTGCGGCTGCTGGCATGACGAGTTCGGATTGCGCCGCTTCCAGCTGCCTCGCATCAGCGCGCTCAACCACTGAACCTTCTACTTCTTCCGCACGCTCAGCTTCAGCCTGTGCGACTTCAGGCGCTAGCACTTCGGCGGGATCTGCCTCGGGCAGATCCAGTGCGAGTGTGGCTTGCGTGTCATCGGTCGCCGACGCCGCAGGCGCGCTTTCCGGCGTGCCTGCTTTGGGTGTGCTGTTGGCCGGACCTTGCAGGAAGGTCGCCAAGGAAGGTTGGGTAGGCGTGGTTTCGTCAGTCATGGCTGGGCTGGCTGAGGCACTGGCCCCATTCAAGCACGGCGCACGCCGGTGATGCGCATCCAGTCGCCATCCTGGGTGGCTTCAAGCTGGTCGAACCAAGCCGCATAGCGTTCCAGCAGCTCGTCTTCCTGGCCGTGCAGGATGCCGGACAGGGCAATCTGCCCACCCGCAGCAACGCGTGCAGCCAACAGCTCGGCCAGTGCGTCCAGTGCCGAGGCCAGGATGTTGGCGACCACCACCGGGTAGGTGGCAACCGGTTCGTCTTCCGGCAGGTAGGCGGCGATATGCACGCCATTGCGCTCGCCATTGTCGTGGGTGGCAATCAGCGCCTGCGGATCGTTGTCCACGCCCACGGCGGCCGCTGCGCCCAGCTTCAGCGCGGCCAGGGCGAGGATGCCGGAGCCGCAACCGAAATCGAGCACGGTGTTGCCCGCCAGCTTGCCCTCGGCCGAGAGCTGGTCCAGCCAGCGCAGGCACAGCGCGGTGGTCGGGTGGGTGCCCGAGCCGAACGCCAGGCCCGGATCCAGCCGTACGATGGCGGCATCTGCCGCCTGCGCGGCTTCCGGCAGCTCATGGTTCCACGGCACGATCCAGGTGCGCTGACCGAACTGCATCGGCTGGAACTGGTCCAGCCAAGCGCGTTCCCAGTCTTCGTCCTGCACTGCGCGGAAACTGGCCTTGGTCCACTCCAGGCCCGGGTCGAAGGACTCCAGCGCGGCCAGCAGCGCCAGCGCATTGGTATCGGCCGGGAACAGTGCGGTCAGGGTCAGCTCGTTCCACAGCGGGGTTTCGCCCACGCCCGGCTCCAGAATCGCGCGCTCGTTGCTGGTGTCAGCGTCGGCATCGAGCATGGTCACCGCCAATGCGCCGACGTCATCGAGGGCGTTCTCGTAACGGGGCTGGGTGGCTTCGGTGCAGCGCAGGGTCAATTCGAGGAAGGGCATGGCAGCGTACGGCAACGGCGGGACAGGGCACGCATCCTAGACGAGGCTGGCCCCAATTGCGCGTTCAGCTGGCTGGTTCAGCCGCCGCGTCGACAAGTTGTTGATAGAATTAACGCCCTCTAACTGGGTAACAGGCACTCGCCTTTCCATGCTCGCGTTGCTAGCCAGAAAACCCTGGTATCTATTGGTGCTGCCTGCGGCAGTGCTGATGGTTGCGTTGGGTGTTCGTAGTGGCAACCTCCTGCATGGGGACACGGCGGAAGTTGCTGCAGCCAGTGGCGCCAGTCCCGCCGAAGTGGGCGCGCAGACCTTGAGTGCCGCTACCGCAGCGCCTGAGCAGTCCACCGCTGTGGCGGTGGGTTTGCCGCTGGACCTGCGCGCCGCCTTTGAAAACGGCAGTGATCTGTTTGCCTATGCCCGGCAGCTGCAGGCTGCTGCGAACGCGGGTAATGCCGAAGCCGGCTGGATGGCCAGCCGCATCTACGATTACTGCGGCGTGTTCGCGATGGACCCCTCGGGCTACGCGCTGGACAGTGCCGCATTGCAGCGCATGGATCTGGATGCCATTTCCGCGATGCTGGCCGCACGTGGCAAGGTGCGCCAGAGCTGCGCGGGTTTTACCGCTGCCGATGGACTGGGCCGCGCGCGCCTGCTGCAAGAGCGCTTGGCTTCGGCCAAGGCAGGCAATCTGGCAGCCGAGGCAGCCTTGTTGTCGATGGGTGAACCCCTGAACGAGACCCCCGAGTACCGGCGTGAGCTGGTAGAGCGGGTGCAGTCCTCGCAGGACCCGGAAGCCTTCCTGGCAATTTCCGGTGCGATGGGTACCTCGGCCGCTGGTGATGATGCTTACAGGGGCATGGTTGCAGGTAGTCAGTTCAGTCAGTTGGCCTGGCAGGTTGCTGCCTGCCAGCTTGGTTTGGCATGCGGCCCCGGCAGCGCGCTGTTGACGGCCTATTGCGCCAATGGCGGGATTTGTTCGCGTGATCCGCAGCAGGATTTTCAGTCATTCGTGTACGACGCTGCAGTACCGCGGCAGGGTGTGGAAAAGATGGACGAGATGGTCAACAGCTTGCGCAAAGCGCGACGAGGTGTGAAATGAATTACCGACGTTTCATGCACGGGGCGAAGTTCTGGATCTGGGTGGTGTTGTTTGTGGCCTATTCGGCTGGCGCGGTCGGCGTGGTGCTGATCGATACTTACGAAGACCGCTACCGATCGCTGTCCAAGATCAAGCTGACCAGCGTCAAATCCGATGCAGATCTGCGTCGCGCTGGCGCCACACAGGCAGCAGCGGTGTACCGCGCGCAGAGCGGCATGCCGTTCAATACCTTGCAGCCGGGCAGCAGCTTCCAGATCGTATGGCCAGATGGTTCGGTGGAGACGGTGACGGTGGTTGATCCGTCTTCACCGCTGGGCACCGAGCCGCTCAAGGGCAGCGTGGTGGACGCCGAGTAAGCCGGCGTTTCCATCAGGCAAAAAAAAGGGCGGGGATTCCCGCCTTTTTTGTGCGCATTTGCTTCTGTAGTGCCGCCCCAAGCACGGGCCAGCGAGCCCCACAACCCGTTACGGGAGACGGGGTGGTGTGAGGGGTGGGGGATTAACGGTAAAGCCTCTGCCGAGCATGGCTCGGCACTACCGGTGCTGCCGCCGATCAGGTCAACGCGATCGAACGGGTCTTGCGCTCGGCAAGGCGCTTTTCCAGGTAATGGATGTTCTGCCCACCGGCCTGGAAGCCCTGGTCGCGCATGATGCGCTGCTGCAACGCGACGTTGGTCTTGATGCCGTCCACCACCATCTCGCTCAGCGCCACCCGCATGCGGGCAATGGCGGTTTCGCGGTCCGGGCCGTGCACGATCAGCTTGCCGATCATCGAGTCATAGTTCGGCGGCACCTTGTAGCCAGCGTAGATGTGCGTATCAACGCGCACACCCGGGCCGCCCGGCGGATAGAAACCGGTGATCAGGCCGGGGCTGGGAATGAAGGTTTCCGCGTCCTCGGCGTTGATGCGGCATTCAATCGCGTGGCCGTGCAGCACCACGTCGCTCTGCTTGATGGTCAGCTTCTGGCCGGAGGCAATGCGCAGCTGTTCGGCAACCAGGTCGATACCGGTCACCATCTCGGTCACCGGATGCTCCACCTGCACGCGGGTGTTCATTTCGATGAAGTAGAACTTGCCGTCTTCGAACAGGAACTCGAAGGTGCCAGCGCCGCGGTAGCCGATGCGGATGCAGGCTTCCACGCAGACCTTGCCGATCTGCTCGCGCAGTTCGGAGGTGATGCCGGGTGCCGGCGCTTCTTCCACCACCTTCTGGTGGCGACGCTGCATCGAGCAGTCGCGCTCACCCAGGTGGATGGCGTTGCCCTGGCCGTCGGCCAGCACCTGGATTTCCACGTGACGCGGATTTTCCAGGTACTTCTCCATGTAGACCTCACCATTGCCGAACGCCGCCTTGGCTTCGGACTTGGTGGTCTCGATGGAGGCCTTCAACGCGCCTTCGGCATGCACAACGCGCATGCCGCGGCCGCCACCGCCACCGGAGGCCTTGATGATGACCGGGTAACCGATCTCACGGGCGATCTTGGTGTTGGTGACGATGTCTTCGCCCAGCGGGCCGCCCGAACCGGGCACGCACGGCACGCCGGCGGCCTTCATCGCGCGGATGGCTTCCACCTTGTCGCCCATCAGGCGGATGGTTTCCGCACGCGGGCCGATGAAGATGAAACCGGACTGCTCCACGCGCTCGGCGAAGTCGGCGTTCTCGGACAGGAAGCCGTAACCCGGGTGGATGGCCTGGGCGTCGGTGACCTCGGCCGCGGCGATCAGTGCCGGGATGTTGAGGTAGCTTTCCGACGAAGGTGCCGGGCCAATGCAGACCGACTCGTCGGCCATGGCCACGTGCTTGAGATTGCGGTCAACGGTGGAATGCACCGCGACCGTGCGGATGCCGAGGCTGTGGCACGCGCGCAGGATGCGCAGCGCGATTTCACCCCGGTTGGCGATGACGACTTTATCCAGCATGGCCGGCGCCTCAGGCAATCACGAACAGCGGCTGGTCGAATTCAACCGGGCTGCCGTTCTCGCCGAGGATGGCCACCACGGTGCCGGACACTTCGGCCTCGATCGGGTTGAACATCTTCATCGCTTCGATGATGGCCAGGGTTTCACCGGCCTTGACGGTCTGGCCAACGCTGACGAAGGCCGGCTTGTCCGGCGAGGACGAGGAATAGAAGGTGCCGACCATCGGCGCGCGCTGCACGTGGCCTTCCGGCAGGGCGTTGCCCGGCTTGGCGGTGCCGCCGGTGGAAGCTTCGGTCGGGCCGCTCATCGGCATGGCCGGAGCAGCGGCAGCAGCCGGAGCTGCGGCATACACCGGTGCCGGCGCAGCGACGTAGCCGCCAACCGGGTTGCGCGACAGGCGTACGGATTCTTCGCCTTCCTTGATCTCGATTTCAGCCAGGTTCGACTCTTCCAGCAGGTCGATGAGCTTCTTGATTTTGCGCAGATCCATGAGGGCCTCTTTGGTTGCAGTAAGTCAGTAAGGAGTGGGCGCGGTGCGCCCGGGTCAAAGTTCGTAGAAATCGCGCAGCTGCCGGGTACGGTCCTGCGCATGGGTGGTGAGACAGTGCATCTTCGCGCCGTTGCGCGAGGTGCCATCAGCGTGGAACGCGTAGACCGCGTCGCAATCCTTGTCGCGCAGCTGGATCCAGGCGCGCTGTGCCTCGATCAACTGCTGTTCGGCGGCGCCGCAATGCGTGCAGCTGCCGTCGGCGGCCTGCTGCTGCAGTTGGCGGCGGGCCAGCTTGTACGTGGTGTTCAAGACCGCATCGGCCTCGGCGGCGCGATCGGAGGCGCACAGGTCGCTCTCCATCGTGCTGGTGACGTTCGCGCAGTCGATGCCTTCGGCGGCGCGATCCAGGTGCTGCGCATGCGCAGCCGCCAGCGGCAGGCAAACCACGGCCATACCCGTCAGCAACCGCGGCAGCGTGTTCACGCAGCCGCTCCCACGCGCGCCAGTGCGGCGTCCATCGCATAGCGATAGCTGTCGGCGCCGAAGCCGCAAATCACGCCCACCGCCTTGTCGCTGAGATAGCTGTGCTGGCGGAACGGCTCGCGCGCATGCGGGTTGGACAGATGGATCTCGATGAACGGAATCGCCACCCCGGCCAGCGCATCGCGCAGGGCCACCGAGGTATGGGTGAAGGCGGCGGGGTTGATCAGGATGAAAGCGGTTCCATCGGCGCGCGCAGCCTGTACCCGGTCCACCAGCACATGCTCGGCGTTGGACTGCAGGTGTTCGCTCTGGTGCCCCTGTGCTTGTGCCTGTGCAGCGAGCGCAGCGTCGATCTGGGCCAGCGTAGTGTGGCCGTAGACGTCGGGCTCGCGGGTGCCCAGCAGGTTGAGGTTGGGGCCGTGAAGGACCAGCAGTTTTGCCATGTGCCAAGGGTCGGCGGGGAAGGGCGGCAGTGTGAGGGAAGCGGGGAATACTGTCCAGTTCGACGAAATTAGCAGTGTTTTAATCGTTTGTTTGAAATTTGGAGCTTTGCTGGGACCGCCTGCGGTGCGGTGCTTCAGCGCCCTCTTGGTAAGCCTTGGGGGCAGTTGCAGCAGCCTGGCCAAGAGTGGCGCACCTGTGCGATGCGCGGCACTTGCGAGGAAATGAGCGAAGTTGGGCCTTCCCCAATACCCGCGACGACAAGAGCCCCTCTCCCGCCCGCGGGGTGAGAAGGGCTGCTTGCGAACCAAAGGTTCGCAGCCATTCGAACGACCTTGCGTCAGCGCAAGGGCTGGGGCGCGGAGCGGGGGTTGGGGTGAGGGCAGACCGAAGCAGCAATCGTTGATCTGCGGATAAACCAGCCGCGCCAGGCTTTAGGCGATGAAGCCAAAGCCAAAGCTCCCCTCATCCGCCCTCCGGGCACCTTCTCCCGCCAGCGGGAGAAGGGAATGCAGTTTCCCCTGCCATCTGTGTCGTTCCTTGCATGCCGACACAGTCCCCTCAGTAATCGCCGGTTAATAGACGACCGGTCTATTCGGCGTAAGCTCCACCCCATGAACCTCTCCCCAAAAGCCCAAGCCACCCGCCAGCACGTCCTGGACACCGGTTATCGGCTGGTCCTGCAGAAGGGCTTTGCTGCCCTCGGCCTGCAGGAAATCCTCAAGGCCTGCGCCGTCCCCAAGGGCTCGTTCTATCACTACTTCGCGTCAAAGGAAGTGTTCGGCTGCGAGCTGTTGCAACAGTACGTAGACGGCTACGGGTGCAAGCTCGAACAGCTGCTGGCCGAACCCGGCACCGGTCGCGAACGGCTGATGCGCTACTGGGACGCCTGGGCGCGTGACCCGGCCGATCCGGCGCAGGGTTGGGCCGAGGAATGCCTGGTGGTGAAGCTGGCCGCCGAGGTGTCCGACCTTTCCGAGGATATGCGCCGCGTGCTCGACCAAGGCGTGCAGCGTTTGCTGCAACGCATTGCCGCCCTGGTCGAAGAAGGCCGCGCTGACGGCTCGCTGCCGAACGGCAAGCCCGCACTGGATGTCGCCCGCGTGCTGTACCAGATGTGGTTGGGCGCGGCCCTGCTGTCCAAGCTCAGCCAGGACCGCCTGCCGCTGCTACAGGCCCGCGAAGCCACCGAACACCTGCTGTTGTGCGGCAACACCGTCGCACTTTCCACCCCCACCAATTGAAGGCACTGCCATGAATGTTCTGTTCGTACTGACCTCGCACGACCAGCTCGGCGACACCGGGCACAAGACCGGCTTCTGGCTGGAGGAATTCGCCGCCCCGTACTACGTGTTCAAGGATGCCGGCGCCACCATCACCCTCGCATCGCCGGCCGGCGGCCAACCGCCGCTGGACCCGCGCAGCGATGAGCCCGATGCACAGACTCCGGCCACCGACCGTTTCCGCAGCGACCGTGACGCCCAGCAGCAGTTGGCCACCACGCTGCCGCTGAAGCAGATCGACGCCAGCAAGTTCGACGCGGTGTTTTACCCCGGCGGCCATGGTCCGCTGTGGGATCTGGCCCGCGATGCCGACTCGATTGCCCTGATCGAAACCTTTGATCGCGCCAACAAACCGCTCGGCCTGGTCTGCCATGCACCCGGCGCGCTGATCGCTGCGCGCGCTGCCGACGGCAAGCCGCTGGTTGCCGGCCGCAAGGTCACCGGTTTTTCCAACAGCGAAGAAGACGCCATCGGCCTGAGCGCGGTGGTGCCCTTCCTGATCGAGGACGAGTTCACCCGCCTCGGCGGCAACTACAGCAAGGGCCCGGATTGGGCGCCTTACGTGCTCAACGACGGTCACCTCGTCACCGGCCAGAACCCGGCCAGCTCCGAAGCCGTGGCCAAAGCCCTGCTTGCACAACTGGCCTGAGCCCCGTAGCCCGGGTAAGCGAAGCGCACCCGGGAAACACGTAATCAACAACTCTCCCGAATTTGCATTCCACCGACGTAATCCACGCACCCAGCAAGGAATCGGCAATGAAGATCTTCTACAAAACCCGCGCCACCGCCACCGGTGGCCGCGCCGGCCGCACCGCACTGGACGACGGCAGCCTCGCCCTGGATCTGGCACTGCCCGGCTCCAACAAGGCCGGCGCCAACCCCGAGCAGCTGTTCGCCCTCGGCTACGCCGCCTGCTTCGACAACGCCTTGCCGGTCGCCGCCAAGCAGCTGCAGCTGCAGCCCGCCGACACCGCCACCTCGGTGGAAGTGGGCATCGGCCAGACCGCCGAAGGCGGCTACGCACTGGACATCGACCTGCACGTTGAAGTGAAGGGCCTGGAACAAGCCGACGCCCGGCGCCTGGTCGAAGCTGCACACAAGATCTGCCCGTACTCGAACGCCACGCGCGGCAATGTGGATGTGCGGCTGCATGTGACTGCGGCCTGATTCGAGATCAAAAGCCAAGTCAAAACCGGGGTGGGCGTGGGGGGTTGGGGGCGCAACACCCCGCGGGCGCCCGGGGTTGGGCCGCGGCCCCCCAAGGTCACACGGCCGCCCCGCCCGCCCCGCCGCCCCCCCCCCACCCCCTCACCCCACCAAAACCCCACACCACCCCCCGGGCGCCCGGGGGTCCCCCCCCCCCCCCCCCCCCCCCCCCCCCGGGTTTGCACCCCCGGCCCCCGATAGCAACAGGAGACACCCATGCGCAGCGCCATCCACACCACCTTCGGTGAACCGGCCGACGTATTGGCCTTGGGCGACAGCCCCATCCCGCAGCCCGGCCCCGGCGAAGTACGGATCAAGACCCTGCTCGCACCCATCCATAACCACGACCTGTGGACCGTGCGCGGCAAGTACGGCTACAAGCCCGCCTTGCCCGCCATCGGCGGCAGCGAAGCAGTAGGCATCGTTGAGGCACTGGGCGAGGGCGTCGAAGGCATCACCATCGGCCAGCGCGTCATGGCCGCCTCGGTACACGGCACCTGGGCCGAATACTTCATCGCGCCCGCGCGCATGGTCATCCCGGTACCGGACGGCATCGCCGATGAAGCCGCAGCACAGCTGATCGCCATGCCGCTGAGCGCACTGATGCTGCTGGAGTTCCTGCAGGCCGAGCCCGGCCAATGGATCGTGCAGAACACCGCCAACGGTGCGGTCGGCAAGACCCTGGCCATGCTCGCCGCCGCACGCGGCGTACACGTGCTCGGGCTCGTGCGTCGCGATGCCGGCGTCGATGAACTGCAGGCACTGGGCATCGACAACGTGTTGTCGACAACGCAGCCAGATTGGAAGACACGCGCTCAAGCATTGCTCGGCGACACGCTTGCACACGCGGCAGTCGATTCCATCGGCGGCCAGGCCAGCGCGGATCTGGTGTCACTGCTCGGCGACAACGGCACGTTGGTTTCGTTCGGTACCATGGCCGGCGAAGCGATGCAGATTCCCTCTGGCGACCTGATCTTCAAACAGGCCACGGTGAAGGGCTTCTGGGGCAGCAAAGTCAGCCAGCAGATGTCGGTGGAGAACAAGCGTCGTTTGGTGGGAGAGCTGTTGCAGCGTGTTCTGAGTGGTGAGTTGGAATTGCCGGTGCAGGCGGTCTACGGGCTGGCTGATGTTGCGGAGGCGGTGACGGCGAGCTTGTTGCCGGGGCGCAAGGGCAAGGTGCTGTTGCGGCCTTGATGGTTGGTCAAAACCGGCAAAACCGGGGTCAGAGTTGGGGTTTGTGGCGGGACCCCCCCCGGAGCCCCGGGTTTGCGGGGTTTTCGGGGTTTTCCCCGCGGAACCGCGGCACCCCCCCACCCCGAACAACCCCCCCCCGCTAATA
>NZ_JBRRCU010000013.1:0-74360 GCF_056759195.1 Stenotrophomonas sp. STEN083
CCCCCCCCCCCCGCCCCCCCCCCGCCCCCCCCCCCCCCCCCCCCCCCCCCCCGCCCCCCCCCCCCGCCCCCCCCCCCCCCCCCCCCCCCCCCCCCCCCCCCCCGCCCCCCACCCCCCCCCCCCCCCCCCCCCCCCCCCCCCCCCCCCCCCCGACCCCCCCCCCCCCCCCCCCCCCCCCCCCCCCCCCCCCCCCACTACAGGTGGGTTTTCGCGGTAATGTCCATTGCCGAGCATGGCTCGGCATTACAGGTGAGGCGTTTCACTTGGCGGTATCGGCTGCTCCAACCGCCGCATCCAACTCAGCTTTCTGCGCATTGCTGGCCTGCTCGGCCGCCGCTGCGGTCGCCTTGGCCTGATTCAGATCCTTCTTCATCGCATCACGCAGCGCCGTGGCCTGCGGGTCGGGACGGCGTTCGGTGTCCGGCGCTTGTGGCTTGCACGCTGCCAGCGCAAGCAGCAACGGCACCATCAACAAGGAAAGACGCTTCATCGGCATGCTCCGCTGGGCTCAGGCAGCTATCCTAGCCCCATCTTCCTGCAGCGTCCCTTCACGGACGCCGCACCCCGCATCGATGAGGAAACAGCATGAACCCGCAGCGTTGGCGCCTGGATGGGCAAACCGCCTTGGTCACCGGTGCCAGTGCCGGCATCGGCCTGGCAATCGCACGTGAACTGCTGGGATTCGGTGCCGATGTGCTGATCGTTGGCCGTGATGCCGACGCGCTTGAAACCGCACGCGATGAATTGGCCGATGCGTATCCAGAGCGCGCCATCCACGCGCTGTCGGCCGACGTCAGCGATGACCAGGATCGGCAGGAAATTCTCGACTGGGTCGAAGACCACAGCGATGGCCTGAACATCCTGGTCAACAACGCCGGCGGCAACACCACCAAGGCGGCAACCGAGTACTCCGAAGACGAGTGGCGCGGAATCTTCGAGACCAATCTGTTCTCGGCATTCGAGCTGTGCCGCTATGCGCACCCGTTGCTCACCCGGCACGCATCCTCGGCCATCGTCAACGTTGGCAGCGTCTCCGGCATCACCCATGTACGCAGCGGCGTGGTCTATGGCATGACCAAGGCGGCGATGCAGCAGATGACCCGGAACCTGGCCTGCGAATGGGCCGAGGATGGCGTCCGCGTCAACTCGGTGGCGCCGTGGTACATCCGTACTCGCCGCACTTCCGGGCCGTTGTCCGATGCCGACTACTACGATGAAGTGATCGCTCGCACACCGATGCGGCGCATCGGTGAGCCGGAAGAAGTAGCCGCTGCGGTGAGCTTCCTGTGCCTGCCGGCATCGAGTTATGTCACCGGCGAATGCATCGCGGTGGACGGCGGCTTCCTGCGTTACGGTTTCTGAGTCTTGCAGTCGCTGCCTTCGAGCAGCGATTGCAGGCGCTGATACTTCGTCTGCAGCGTTTCGGCTTGGCTTGGCGCGGCAAAGCGCCATTCCGATTCGGCTTCGTCTACCCGCTGTTGCCAAGTGGCGCAAAGCTGCGCCGGGTCGACTGCTGTGCAGGTATCACGCACCACTTCACAGGCCTCGCCGGCACCGGTGTTCGGATTTCCGTCCAGGCCGGTGACCTGCATCGTTACGCAGCGTGACGGCGGCTCGCTGGTTTCACTCAAGTAGGCCTGGCCTTCGCGGGTGCGGCATTGGAACAGTTCGGGCAGCGGTACGGTCGGCGCCACCACAACTGCAGCGGCCTTCGCCGGTTCGGGTGGTGTAGCAGCCGATGCGGGCGCTGCGATCAGTTGGGGCAGTGCTGCAGGCGCCGGGCTTGCAAGCGGTGGCGGAGGTGGCCGGGTCTCCACCGCCTGCATGACTTTTTTGCTCTGCTGCTGCGTGCCCTTGGGGCAGGGCATGTTCTGCACGGTGAGTGCGCCGGTGGCGTCGGTGCAGCGGTAGAACACGATCTCGCCAGCCTGCGCGCTGGCACTGGCCATCAGTAGAAGCACGGTCAGACAACGCATCAGGTACCCCCGCAATCCTGTTCAAGCCGCGCGTCGATTCCGCGTTGCTCGCGCATCAATTCCTGGCGTTCGCTCTGCAGCGCGCTGTTGTAGCGGCGGATCAGTTCCCAGCGCCGATCGCGCAGCCGCGCGCAGACTTCCTGTGGTGGCAAGGCATGGCAGCTGTCGCGCACCAGCACCGAACCCATTGGAACCGCGACACCGGCTCGCCATGGGATCCCGGCACCAGCGGGCGGGCGTGGCGGGCGCGGGCCACCGTGGCCGGGACCGTGGTGGGTTGGGTAGGTATAGCCCCAGGTCGGCACCCAGCGCGGATTGCCGTCGTTGTTGTCGCTGGTATAGCGCTGACCTTCGCTGGTGACGCACTCGTACATCGGCTGTGGCGGCTGCACGGTGATTACCCGCACCTCGCGCTGGATCGCTGGCACGGTGGTAGGTGCCGGTGCCGGTGCAGTGGCAGTGGCAGCCGGCCGCGGTGGTGGGTCCTTCGGCCGTGTCATATCCAGCACCTGTTGCTGCGTGGCCTTGGTGCAGGGCGCATCCTGCAGCGACACCGCGCCATTGCTGCCGACGCAGCGGTAGATACGCACGTTGTCCGTTGGCCTGGCGGGAGGCGGATCAACCGCCAAGGCCGCGACGGGCAACCAGATCAGGCAACCGAGCAGGGGCAGTCGAGCGCGCATGGCGGCAGTGTGCCACGGCGGCAGCCGGGGAAACGCCTCTGTAGTGCCGAGCCATGCTCGGCTGAGGCTGTACGGGTCAAGCCCTTGCCGAGCATGGCTCGGCACTAGAGGCGGGGTTTCGCGGTAAGGCCCCTTGCCGAGCATGGCTCGGCACTACAGGTGGTGCGCTTGACGCTTAGTCGCGCAGGACTTCGCCGGTGGCGGCTACGCGGATGCGGGTAGGTTGGGCCAGGCCGCCGGTGGCGCCGTCCAGCAGACCATCCAGCAGGGCCAGTAGGGCAGGGTCCAGCTGCTCACGGGAGCGTGCCGGGGGCTCACCTGCGAGGTTGGCACTGGTCGATACCAGCGGGCCGCCCCAGGCTTCGCACAGGGCCTGTACCAGTGGATGCGCGCTGACCCGCACGGCGATACCGGTGTGCTCGCCAGTGATCCAGCGTGGGGCGCGTGGGCCGGCTGGCACGATCCAGGTGTTGGCGCCGGGCCAGCTGTCCAGCACTGCTTGCCTGCGATCCTCGGCCAAGGCATCCAACTGCACCCAGCCTTCCAGCTGCGCCGGGCTGGCGGCGATCAGGATCATGCCCTTCTCGACCGGGCGCTGCTTCAGTGCCAACAGCTTCATCACCGCAGCTTCGTTGGAGGGATCACAGCCCAGGCCCCAGACCGCTTCAGTGGGGTAGGCGATCACGCCGCCGGCCTTGAGGGCCGGGACGACGCTGTGCAGGTCGAGTTCGAGCATGGTCAGCACCGTTGGAGGGCCAGTACGTTTGATGGCGCTGGTCCGCGAAAGGACGCAAAGCAAAGGCCGCACGGTGGGCGGCCTGCTGCGGGTGGTGCTGATTATCCGCTTGTTGGCGGGGGAGGGGGTATCCACCCTCAGGAGTAGAGCTTCCCCTCATCCGCCCTCCGGGCACCTTCTCCCGTATACGGGAGAAGGGAGCAGCGGTCTTGCTGTGCCGCTGGTCAGAACGGCGGTGCGTCGTCGGCGGCCGACTTCTTCACTGCCTTCTTGGCGACGGTCTTCTTGGTGGCCTTCTTCGCCGCGGTCTTTTTGGTCGCTGCTTTCTTGGTTGCCGCTTTCTTGGCCGGGGCCTTCTTTGCGGCGGCCTTCTTCGGTGCGGCTTCCTTCTTGACCGTGGTCTTCTTGGCGGCCTTCTTGCCGAAGCCCTTGCGCACCGGCTTGCCGGTGTCGGCCATCAGCTGCTCGACTTCGGCCAAGGTCAGCGAAGCAGGCTCGCGGTCCTTGGGGATCTTGCCGTTCATCTTGCCGTCGCTGATGTACGGGCCGAAGCGACCGTTCAACACCTGGATGTCCGAGCCCTCGAACTCCTTGATGATGCGGTTGCGCGCGATCTCTTCCTTCTCTTCGATCAGGAACACGGCGCGGGCCAGGTCAATTTTGTAGGGGTCGTCTTCCTTGGTCAGCGAGGCATAGGTGCTGCCACGCTTGGCGAACGGACCAAAACGGCCGATGCCGACGGTGACTTCCTCGCCATTGGCGTCTGCGCCAAGCTTGCGCGGCATGTCGAACAGCTTCAGTGCTTCGTCCAGCGAGATCGAGTAGATGCTCTGACCCGGCTGCAGCGAGGCGAACTTGGGCTTCTCTTCGTCCTCGACGGTGCCGATCTGCACCATCGGCCCGAAGCGGCCGATACGGGCGGTGACGTCCTTGCCGCTCACCGGGTCCGGGCCCAGCACGCGCGCGCTGCCGGCATCGGTGCGGTCCAGTGATTCGCTCTTGTCGGTGACCAGTTCCTTGAACGGGCCCCAGAAGCGTTCCATCAGCGGTATCCACTCTTCTTCGCCACGCGACACCGCATCCAGCTCGTCTTCGAGCTTGGCGGTGAAGTCGTAATCGACGTACTGGGTGAAGTGGCTGGACAGGAACTTGCTCACCGCGCGGCCGACGTCGGTCGGCTTGAAACTGCGGCCTTCCATCTCGGTGTACTTGCGGAACAGCAGGGTCTGGATGATCGAGGCGTAGGTGGACGGACGGCCGATGCCGTATTCCTCAAGCGCCTTGACCAGCGCCGCTTCGGTGTAGCGCGGCGGCGGCTGGGTGAAGTGCTGGTCGGCGACGATGCGGTCCAGTGGCACGCGATCGCCGGGCTTCATCAGCGGCAGCTTGCGGCCCTCGTCCTCGTCCTCGGCGCTCTTGTTGTCCTTGCCTTCCTCGTACACGGCGAGGAAGCCGGGCACCACCACGGTGGTGCCGCTGGCGCGGAACACATGCTCGCTGCCGGCCGACAGGTCGACGCTGACGGTGTTCAAGGTGGCCGGGATCATCTGGCAGGCGACGGCGCGCTTCCAGATCAACTCGTACAGCTTGCGCTCGTCATCGGTGAGGTACTTGCCCACCTGTGCCGGGGTGCGCAACGCGGAGGTCGGGCGCACGGCCTCGTGGGCTTCCTGCGCGTTCTTGGATTTGGTGGTGTAGGTGTTCGGCTTGTCCGGCAGCGAGCTGATGCCGTAGTCGCGGGCGATCACGTCGCGGATCTCGGCCAGCGCATCCTGCGACAGGCTCACCGAGTCGGTACGCATGTACGAGATCAGGCCGACCGTGCCTTCGTCGCCGATGTTCACACCTTCATACAGCTTCTGCGCCACCTGCATGGTCTTGCGAGTGGTGAAGCCCAGCTTGCGCGAGGCTTCCTGCTGCAGCGTGGAGGTGGTGAACGGCGCGGCCGGGCGGCGCTTGCGCTCCTTGCTGGCGACGTCGGTGACGTGCAGCGAGCCCTGCGCGGCCTGCTGGATGCGCAGACGCGCGGCCTCGGCGGTATCGCCATCGGTGATGGTGAACTGCTCGAACTTCTGCCCGTCCAGCTTTATCAGGCGCGCGTTGAAGTGCTGCGAAGGATGTGCGCAGGCGGCCTCGATGCTCCAGTACTCGCGCGAGATGAAGGCTTCGATCTCTTCCTCGCGCTCGACGATCATGCGCAGTGCCGGGCTCTGCACGCGGCCGGCGGACAGGCCGCGCTGCACCTTGCGCCACAGCACCGGCGACAGGTTGAAGCCGACCAGGTAATCAAGTGCGCGACGCGCCTGCTGGGCATCGACCAGGTCCGAGGCGATTTCACGCGGCTGGGCAATCGCTTCCTTGATCGCGCGTGGGGTGATTTCGGTGAACACCACGCGCTGCATCGGCTTGCCGTCGGACAGACCGCGCTGCTTCAGGATCTCGGCGATATGCCAGCTGATGGCCTCACCCTCGCGATCCGGGTCAGTCGCCAGCAGGATGTCATCGGCGCCCTTTGCGGCTTTTGCGATGGCTTCGACGTGCTTCTCGTTCTTCTCGATCAGGTCGTAACGCATGGCGAACCCGTTCTCGGGGTCGACCGCGCCTTCCTTGGGAACCAGGTCACGCACATGCCCATACGAGGCCAGGACCGTGTAGTCCTTGCCGAGGTATTTATTGATCGTCTTGGCCTTGGCCGGTGATTCGACGATGAGCAGGTGCTTGGGCATGTCAGTACATTCTTGGGGCGGAACGCCCTTGTGGGGGCGCTAGGGTGGCTTAAACCGGGACGATAGTGAAGCCGATGTTTGGGTTGTGCATAAGCCGACGCCCGGGTTGCGGCCCGGGCGTTCAGCTTGGTTCCTTATTAGAGGAATCATGCCGGAGGGGCTTGTGTCAAGCCGCCCCCGGCAATTTGTCAGTTGAAGCCTGCTGCGGCAACGCCGATAAGCACGAACAGCCCGATCAGGCAAAGCAAGCCCAGGCCGGCTATCGACAGGATCACGATGGTGACCGTGCCCAGGCCTTGCTGCTGCCACTCCGGATGCTCGGTGAAGGCGAACTTGTCCACCACCAGGGTGTCGCAGATGATGTCGTGCAGGGCCTGCTTGCGCTCAGTGAAGGCGGCCATCACAAAGCCGATACACAGGGTGATGCTGCTCAGGATGTAGGCGAAGAAGCGGCCAACCGCGCGGCCCAGGGTCAGGCGCTCGCCATTGCTGCGCACCACCTTGATGCCTACCGCCATCTTGCCCAGCGTGGCCTGGTACTTGGACGAGTGCATCCATGCCGGGTACATCAGGTTGCCGGCGAAGATGATCAGGTAGCCGACGCCCAGGGTCACGAACATGCCGATCGAGCCGGCCGCGGAGTCCGAGCTGCCTGATACGCCACCGACAATCGCGCCAAGGATGCTCAGCGGAATCAGCACGATGTAGGTGAACACGGTCATGATCACGTAGTCGATGAAATAGGCGGCTACGCGCTTCCAGAAGCCCGCCTGCACCACCGGCCCGCCCTGCACGGCGGCGGGGTCGACATCCTGCGGACGGCTGGCCGGCGCGGCGTACGGGGAGTTGGCTTCGGCAGCAGCGCGTGCGGCGACGGCTTCGCCACTTTCAATGGCAGCGTAGTCCTGGCGCAGATCGATACCGGTGCTGGCCTGGGTGATCAGCTGCAGTTCGTCGGCGATGGCTGAGAGCGGCTGCCACTGCTGCATGCCTTCACGCCAGACCAAAGTGCCCAGGTCGATCTCGCCTGCGCGGAATTTTTCGCGGAGGGCGTCCGCTTCAATCGGACCATGCCGCTCGCGCTGGGCATCAGCGTAGTACCACTGGCTCATTGTTTTCCCCGTAAAAGTTCTGACCGCTGCCAGTCAGCCGCGACAGCTGATTGGCAGGTATTTGTCCTCGACATCGGAACTGCATTCCCAGCTGTCGGCCTGCATATCGTAGTCGAGCCAGATGCTTTTGCCGTCAAGTTGCGTGTGCTTCGGGATATGCAGACGTGCTTCCAGCCCGCAATGCTCGTTCTCGAAGCGGCCGATATTGATCTCGGCGACATCGCCTTCGGCATAGCTGTCCGGGCTACCAAAGCCTTCGTCATCATTGATGGGGCAGCGTTCGTTGGTGGCGACAAACTCGGCCACCTGCTGCTTCAGGGCAATCATTTGCCCATTTGCCATGGTGACCTTGGAGCGCATCACATAGTCCTGGTAAGCGGGCAGGGCGATGGCGGCCAGGATGCCAAGGATGGCTATCAGGATCACGCCGACCACCGCGGCGATGATGCCGGCGATCGCGCAGCCGGACAGGCCTTGGCGGGGAGCCACGGCAGAGGTCGTGTGGATGGTTTGCAGCCCAGGAGGCAGTGACGGTGGGCCGGTTGGCACCGTCGTCGGGGCTGCCTGCGCCATGTCCAGGCCGAGTTCGTCGGCGAAATCACGCAGCGGCCGCCAGTCGCCGGCACCTTCGCGCCAGATCAGGGTGTCCTCGTCGATACGGCGGGACTGGAATAGCTCAACGATGTTGGCATCGGTGATCGGGCCGCGACGTTCGCGGTTGCCCTCGGCGTAGAACCATTGGCTCACGTAGGTGGTGTCCTTATGCATCCCTGCACGCCGGTGTTGGGCTTAGTGCAGGGGTTCGGGTTCGTCGACGAACATCTGGGTTTCCATCCAGGCATAGGCAGCTTCTGCGCCGGGTTGGTTGAACAGCACCATCAGCACCACCCACTTCAGGTCGTCCAGGTCCAGTTCGTCCTGATCCAGGGCCATGGCACGGTCCAGCACCAGCTCGCGCTGGTCGGCATCGAGCACGCGTTGTTGTTCCAGGAACAGCAGGAAGCCGCGGCCTTCCACGTCCAGCTTGTCCAGCTCGGGGCCGTGGAACACGCGCACCGGCCCGTCAACGCGTGGCTGCGCCACGGCTGGGCGTTGTTCTGCCAAGGCATCGAGCCAATCGAAGGCCTTGTTGATTTCGGCGGGACTGAAGCCGGCCTGGATCAGGCCGTTCTGTAGCGAGTCGCGGTCTCGGATGAGATCAGCGTCTTCGCTGAAGTAGTGTTCAAACAGGTACAACAGGACGTCCAGAATGCTCTCTTTCATTGCCCCTCGGCCTGCGCCATTGGCGCTGTGGAGGTGAAGAAACCTTCAGGTGCGGGTGTAGCGGCCGTGCGCCGACGACACCCTGCCTTCCAATTCCATAAGCAGCAGCATGGAGGACAGGTTGGCGGCCGTCAATCCAGTGCGCTCGATCAGTAAATCCATACCGGTTGGGTCATAACCCAAGGCATCCCACAATCGCTGGTAGTCTGGGTCCGGTGGCGTGACGGCCGGGTGCTGGCCGGACGGTACAGGGGAGATGGGGGTCTGAAGGCGGGTTTGCAAGGCACAGGCCAGTTCGCCGGCCAGATTGGCCACGCCTTCAAGAATGTCGGCGCTGTGTGTCACCAAGGTTGCACCTTCGCGTATCAGCCGGTGGCAGCCGCGCGCCATCGGATTGTGGATGGAGCCGGGCACGGCAAAGATCTCGCGTCCGGCCTCGCTGGCCAGGCGGGCGGTGATCAGTGCGCCGGACCGTTCAGCGGCCTCGATGACCACGGTGCCAAGAGCAAGCGCCGCCAACAGGCGGTTGCGGGCCGGGAACTGGCCGCTGCGCGGCGCGGTGCCCGGCGGGTATTCGCTGACCACTGCGCCTTCGACGGCGATCTGCGCTTGCAGTTGGCGATGATGACGCGGATAGGCCAGGTCCGGACCGGTGCCGATAACCGCATATGTGCTGCCGTTGCAGGCCAACGTGGCCCGGTGCGCGGCAGCATCGATGCCGGCGGCCAGGCCGCTGGCGATGGTCAGGCCGTGACCGGCCAGTGCGGCGGCAAAGTCGCGGGCGATGTCACGGCCGCCGGCACTGGGCATGCGACTGCCAACGATAGCGATCGCCGGTTGCCACAGGCGCGCCGGGTCGCCGGCGATGAACAGCGCCAGCGGTGGATTCGGGCTGTCCCGCAATAGTGGTGGATAGTCCGGATCACCCCAGCCGATCAGGTGATGGTTATCGGCTTCCAGCCAGGCAATGGCGCGCGCCCAGGTATCTGCATCGGGCCTTGCCAGGGCCTGGCGTTGCGCTTGCGTGCAACCCGCTGCTTGCCAGCCGCTGCAGCCGGCGGCCAAGGCGTTCGCGCTGCCGCTGTGTTGATCGAGCAGGCGACGCAGTGCCTGCAGGGGGCCGCCAGCCAGTGCCAGGGCCAGCAGGGCCGGGCAGCAGGGTGGAATGGGTAGATTGGCGAAGGCTGATCGAGACATGGCCCAGCCTGCGGCCACAAACAACAACGGCGCCCTCGGGCGCCGTTGTTGTACATCGTAAGGGTAGGCCGCAGGCGCTTACTGCGCGTCCGGGTGCTTCAGCTCAAAGCCTACGCGGGTCGGCTTGGTGCCTTCCATGATCAAGGCATAGCTGACCTTGTCGAAGGTGCGGAACACCATCGCATGGCCTGCATATTCGTCAGGCAGGGTGACCCGGCCGGCGCCGGTCTTCAGTGCGTCATCCATGCGCGACGAACCCGGGTGCTGCATGCGGTGGGCGACATGGCTGCCGCTGCGCCAGATCGAGAACACCGTGCCGTTGTTGATGCCCTCACGTGCGCCGCCGGAGATGGCGATCACATCGCGCGGGCCGCCGCTGGTGAAGGTGTCGGTCACTGCAAGTACGCGCAGCTGGCCCGGTGCCGAGGCGTTGGCCGGGGCGTGCGGAACGAACTGCAGGTCGTAAGGGGTGGTCTGCACTGGCACCAAACGGTCACCGATGCGTACCTCTCTGCCGCTGTCCTGCAGCTGCAAGGTGGACGCTTCGACGTTACCGCTGGCTACCTGGGTCAGGGTGCCGGCATTCACCTCTGCCAGCTCGTAGCCCAGGAACTCATTGCGGTCATTGGCGGCTACGTAGCTCGCCCACACGTTGCCGCTGCCCGGAATGGCACGGCCCCGGTTGTCCAGATCGTCGGTGGGCTTGGGTTGGCTGAAGCGCACCGTTGGGCGCACTACCATATAGCGTTGGCCAGGCTGCGCGCCCTCCAGGCCGCGGACATAGGCCTTCTGTCCCAGGGTTGCCCGCAGGCGGTTGTCTTCCAGGCCGACCACGTAGGGCAGGTCTTCGAAGCTGTCCACCACGTTCAGGTTCTTAAGGAAAGGCTCAACGTCTGCCAGCGGTACGCCGGTGATCGGCGCCTCCTGGCGCGGGCCGGCCTGGGCCGTTACCCGGTCCAGATAGGCCAGGCTCAGAACGTCGCCCGGATAGATCAGATGCGGGTTCTTGACCTGCGGGTTTGCCTGCCAGATTTCCGGCCAAAGCCACGGCTTTTTCAGAAAACGTGCCGATATGTCCCACAAAGTATCGCCCTTGCGCACCACGTAGGTGTCAGGGTGGGTACCGTTCATTTCGACGGCCACGGCATAGGTCGTGACGGTCAGCATCGCCACGGCGGCGACCGTACGTATTTGTTTCAACATGGTTGCGATCTGCCTGATTCCCCAACAGGTTGTCGCACTATATTGCAGAAACGGGGGCGCCGGGCAAGCGCAAGCGGTAGAATTGGGACATCTTGCCGAAATAAGCGGCATCCCCGATTGGTATTGCCATGGCCCTCCTGCCTATTCTTGAGTTCCCAGACCCGCGCCTGCGCACCAAAGCGGCCCTCGTCGAGGCGGCCGAAGTGACCACGCCGGCCTTCCAGCAGCTGCTCGACGACATGCTGCAGACCATGTACGACGCTCCAGGCATCGGCTTGGCTGCCAGCCAGGTGGACGTGCACAAGCGCTTCATGGTCATTGACGTCAGCGAAGAACACAACGAGCCGCAGGTGTTCATCAATCCGCAGATCGTAAGTGCCAGTGAAGGCGGTCGCGTCTATCAGGAAGGCTGCTTGTCGGTACCGGGCATCTACGCCGATGTCACCCGCGCTGATTCCATCGTGGTGCGCTACCTTGACCGCGAAGGCAAGCAACAGGAACTGGCGGCCGATGAGCTGCTGGCCACCTGCATCCAGCACGAGATGGATCACCTGGACGGCAAGCTGTTCATCGACTACCTGTCGCCGCTCAAGCGCGAGATGGTGCGCAAGAAGCTGGCCAAGTCGCGCAAGCACGTAGCTTGAGTGCAGGGATTGGGGAAGTCGGGATTGGAGATCGGTAAAGGCGTGCATTGCTGCGTCTTTTGCAGTTCTGGCGTTCCGTCCTGTATTCCTGACCCGCTCGCTGTTTTTTTCGATTCGCGATTGGCAACAGCCGCTGCGCAGCTTTTGCCAATTCCGAGTCCCGAATCCCGAATCCCCGCCCAATGAAAATCATCTTTGCCGGTACGCCGGAATTCGCTGTTGCCTCCTTGGCCGCCGCCGCGCGCCAGCATGAAGTGGTGGCGGTCTACACCCAGCCGGATCGTCCGGCCGGCCGCGGCCGTGGCTTGATGCCCTCGCCGGTGAAGCTTGACGCGATCGCGCGCGGCATCCCGGTGTTCCAGCCGGAAAGCCTGAAGACACCCGAAGCCCAACAGCAATTGCGCGAGCTGCAGCCGGATTTGATGATCGTGGTGGCCTACGGCCTGATCCTGCCCAAGGCGGTGCTGGCCATCCCGACCCACGGCTGCTGGAACGTGCATGCCTCGCTGCTGCCACGTTGGCGCGGCGCGGCGCCGATCCAGCGCGCGATCGAGGCTGGTGATGCCGAAACCGGCGTCTGCCTGATGCAGATGGAAGCCGGTCTGGACACTGGCCCGGTGCTGCTGCGCCAGCACACCCCGATCAGCGATACCGATACCGGCGGTCAATTGCATGACCGTCTGGCACAGATGGGTGCACAGGTGCTGTCCGATGGTCTGGGTCTGTTGCGCGCCGGCCTCAAGCCGGTACCGCAGCGCCAGCCGGAAGCCGGCGTCACCTACGCACACAAGTTGGACAAGGCCGAGGCCAAGCTCGATTGGGCCGAGCCGGCGGTGGCGCTGGCACGCCGCGTGCGCGCCTTCAATCCGTGGCCGGTGGCCGAAGCCAGCTTGGCCGGCGAGCGGGTGCGCATCCACGGTGCGGTGGCTATTGATGACAATCATGGCAAGGCACCGGGCACGGTGATCGGGGCCGCCCGCGAAGGTATCGACATTGCCTGTGGGCAGGGCGCGTTGCGCCTGCGCGTGGTGCAGCGCGAAGGCGGCAAGGCGATCACCGCTGCTGATTATCTGAACGCACGCCGCGATCTGCGGGTCGAGGGCTGAGCGGATGACGGTGGCAACTTCCTCACCGTGGGGCAGCAAATCCGCGGCGGCACAGCCCGGCGTGCAGACTCGCGCGCTGGCGGCCAAGGTGTTGGCGGCGGTGATCGGCAAGGGCCGCTCGCTGAAAGCCGAGCTCGGCGCTGCCCTGCCCAAGCTCGACGACAGCCGCGACCGCGCATTGTTGGAAGCCATTTGTTTTGCCGCGCTGCGCCGTCGCGCCGTCTATGACCACGCGCTGCGGCAATGGCTGCAGAAGCCGCTGGGCGCACGCGATGGTGATCTGCGCGCGCTGCTGATGGCTGGCTTCGCACAGCTGGATGTATTGCAGCTGCCAGCCCATGCCGCGCTGTCGGCGACGGTGGAGGCAGCGCGCGCGCTGGGTCGTGAGCGACAGGCCGGCATGGTCAACGCATTGCTGCGCCGCGCTCAGCGCGAAGGCTTTGCCGAAGCGAATGCCGAAGACGCCTGGCCACAATGGTTGCTGGCCCAGGTGCAGCGCGACTGGCCGGAGCAGGCCGCGGAAATCATCGCGCAGAGTCTGCAGCCGGCACCGATGTGGCTGCGGGTGAATCGCCAGCAGCATGCGCGTGATGCGTATCTGGGTTGGTTGGCCGAGGCTGGCATTGAGGCCGTCGCCGAGCCCTTGTCGGCCGACGCGGTGCGTCTGCCGGTTGCGGTGCCGGTGAGCAGCTTGCCCGGCTTCGCGCAGGGCGCCGTGTCGGTGCAGGACCTGTCAGCGCAGCAGGTGGCCGATGCCCTGCAGGCGCCACTCGGCGCACGGGTGCTGGACGCTTGCGCCGCGCCGGGCGGCAAGTCCGCGCATCTGCTGGAGCGCGACCCGTCCCTGCAGTTGCTGGCGCTGGATATCGATGCACGACGTCTGCAGCGTATCCGCGAAACCTTTGCACGTACCGGCGTCGGCGCACAGGCGCAGGTGTTGGCGGTCGATGCTACCGATACCGCCGCCTGGTGGGACGGCAAACCCTTTGACGCGGTGTTGTTGGACGCGCCGTGCTCGGCTACCGGCATCATCCGTCGTCAGCCCGACGTGCTGCTGCACCGCCGTGCCGAAGACATCGTTGCGTTGGCGGCTTTGCAGGCGCGTTTGCTGGATGCACTGTGGACGGTGCTGGGCCCGGGCGGCGTGCTGCTTTACTCGACCTGTTCGATCCTGCGCGAGGAGAACGGTCAGCAGGTCGCAGCCTTCCTCGCCCGCACGCCGGATGCACAGCTGCAGGCGTTGCCGGCGGCCTTTGGCCATGACGACGCGGGCAATCGCCAGCGCCTGCCGGGCGAGCAGGGTGGGGATGGCTTCTTCTATGCGCGGCTGGTGAAGGCAGCGCAGGACTGAGCGGACGTTCTTCGTCCCCGTGATCAAGCGGGCGGCTGCGATGCCGATGAAATCAAGCGCCTGCCGCGCGTTGTTGGCGGGCGCCGTGGCAGGGAGGCAGGCAATTGCTGATCGGGTACTATCATGTTCGTTAGTTGTGTCCAGAGATGGCTTTCTGAGAATAGGGAGCCCGTGTGGATTCTTTTCCAGGATTGCTTCGTGCAATGACTCGGCCGCCTGCTGATCTACCTCTGTATGTCATCAACCTGCCGGCATCGGCGGATCGTCGTGCCTCGATCCAGCGACAGGCAGCGGCCCTGGGTATCGAAGTGACGATGTGGGAGGCCGTCAATGGCAGCACTCCGCATCCTTTGTTCACCAAGGTCGATGAGAAGCGGCGTCTGGCCTGCAAGGGCCGCCCTTTCCGTCCCGGCGAAATCGGCTGCTGGGCCAGCCACTATCTGTTGTGGCAGCAGTGCGTGGACAGCGGCCGGCCGATGATCGTGTTTGAGGACGACATCACCATCGACCCGCGGTTCCTGGACGTATTGCGTGACCTGCCGTCATTGCCGGAGTCGGTGGGCTACTTCCGCCTGCATGCTGCGGATCGCTCCAGCTCGCCCTGGATCAAGTTCGGAGGTTTCGTCCTGCATCGCTACTGGCGCAGCCCGTTGTGTGCGTTTGGCTATTACCTGACGCCGGAGGCGGCGGCGAAATTCCTGCGTCACGCCGAGCACTGGGTGCTGCCGGTCGATGACTACATGGACCTGGCCTGGCTGCACGGGGTGGAGTGCCTCGGTCTCAAGCCGGGGGTGGTGCGCAGTGGTGATTTGTTCGCCTCGGTGATTCAGGCCGGGCGCAGGGCCAAACCCAGCGTTGGGCCACTGGGTTGGCTGCAGCGTGAGGCATACCGTGCCGGTTTGAGCATGCGTTGGTTTGCTTACAATTTCGGCTCGCGGTTGCGCGGGCCTACGCCGGCAAGCAACGGTTGATACGCTACGATGACGCTGCTGTTCAGCGGCGGCCTGACCGGTGTCCAGCCAGGATGCTGATGGCTCTTTCATAGCGCTTCCACCAGGGAGCATCCCCGCGCAGGGCGAGGCTGGCGTAGCGACGACGCTCTTTGCGGCTTGGCTGGGGTTTGGTGCGGTACTCATATTTGCTCAAGCTGCAACAGCCATCGTCCAGCCCACTGCGCGCGGCGTACACGCGGACAATGCCATAGTTGCGCAGCCCGTTGCGGTACAGGCTGGTTGGCTCACGGCGGGTTGCCCACCAGCCATTGTTTCCATGGGTGCGGTATTCCACGCATGCGGTGGGCAGGTAGTACTTGCGGGCGCCGAGAATGCTGGCGCCATGCACCACGCAGGCATCAGCGCAGAGCTTCCACTGGCGGCGGAAACTGTGCGGCAGGTCGAGTACGTTCTCGGCCCAGACCCTGCGCAGACTCAGGGCCGAGGTGGGTGCGCCATACCAAGGCACCAGGAAATAGGTGCTTATTGCGGTATAGCCCAGGTCGATGGGCTGCTGGCTGTCTTCGTAGCGGATGTCCAGGTTGTCGATGCCGAAGGTCTGCAGGTCGCTGAAGACGAAGTCGATATCGCGGCGGGTGTCGTACACCGCGCCGATCTTTTCCAGGTATTCCGGCTTCCAGCGGTCATCAGCGTCCAGGAAGCAGATCACATCGGCGTTGGCAGCGGCCACGCCGCGCTGAAACGCAGCCAGCTGGCCTTCGTTCTCGCCAAACAACAGTGTCACCCGCGCATCGTCACCATAGCGCTGGCGCAGCAGTTCTTGGGAGCCATCGGTTGAGCCGTCGTCCACCACCAGGATCTGCGCCGCCGCGCGGGTCTGGGCCAGCGCGCTATCGATCGTTTCGCAGACGAAGTTGGCGTAGTTGTAGTTGGTGATGACGACAGCGAACGTGGTCACGCCTTATCCTCGGCCAGCAGCTTGCGGAAGTAGGCGATGGTTTCCTTGAGGCCGTCTTCCAAGGCGACTTTGGGCTCCCAGCCCAGCTTTTCACGGGCCAGCGAGATGTCCGGCTGGCGCTGGCGCGGATCGTCCGAGGGCAGTGGCCGATACACCAGGCGCGAGCGACCGCCAACCAGTCGCAGGACCATTTCGGCCAACTCCAGCATGGTGAATTCGCCAGGGTTGCCAATATTTATCGGCCCGGTAAAGCCGTGCTCGGTGTCCATGGTCCGCAGCATCGCTTCAATCAGGTCATCCACATAGCAGAAGCTACGGGTCTGGCTGCCATCGCCGAAAATGGTGATGTCTTCGCCGCGCAGGGCCTGCACGATGAAATTGCTCACCACGCGACCATCGTTGGGATGCATGCGCGGGCCGTAGGTGTTGAAGATGCGCACCACCTTGATGTCCAGCGCGTGCTGGCGGTGGTAGTCGAAGAACAGCGTTTCGGCGCAGCGCTTGCCTTCGTCATAGCAACTGCGGATGCCGATCGGATTGACCCGGCCCCAATAGCCTTCCTGCTGTGGGTGCACTTCCGGATCGCCATAGACCTCGCTGGTGGACGCCTGCAGGATGCGCGCGTTCACACGCTTGGCCAGGCCCAGCATGTTGATCGCGCCGTGCACCGAGGTCTTGGTGGTCTGTACCGGATCGTGCTGGTAATGCACGGGAGAGGCTGGGCAGGCAAGGTTGAAGATGCGTTGCACTTCCACATACAGCGGGAAGGTGACGTCGTGCCGCATCAGCTCGAAATTGGGTAGGTTCAGCAGGTGCGCGATATTGCGCTTGCTGCCGGTGAAGTAGTTGTCCACGCACAGGACATCATGCCCTTGCTGGATCAGCCGATCGCATAAATGGGAACCAAGAAACCCCGCACCACCTGTGACCAGGACGCGTTGCATGAAGAACTCTCGTAAGTAATGGATAGGGCGCGCATGGACGTTTTCTGCCCAGCTGGCAATCCCATTCTGCCACGATCTGTGTCATTGGTTGGGGTGCGCCGACGTCGAAAAGGTGCTATTTGCCGATAAAAGGTGCGGCGCGCTTGCCGCGTCCGGGCACCAGGTCCAGTCCCAAGGCCGCGGAGAATGCTGCCGCGCCCCATGCGGCCCACTTGATTACATCGCGCCGACGCAGCAGCAGGCTGTATACCGCCACTGCCGGCAGCATGGCGGCCATCAGCTTGGCAAGATGCATGCGCCCTGCGCCATTGCCCATATAACGGCGTATGGCGATCTGGCGCGAGCGTGCATAGTGAAAGCGCTTGATGAAATCGGTGCGCATGCTGGGGGCGGAGGAAGCGCCGCCTTTGTGGAAGGCGCGTGCGGCCGGCTGCAGCAGGCATTGATGACCTGCCTGGGCCATCCGCAGGCACAGGTCGTCGTCTTCGTAGTAGAGGAAGAATGCTTCGTCAAAGCCGCCGATCGCGCGGAACGCACGGGTTCGCAGCAGCTGGCAACAACCATGGATCCATTCGGCGGCGGTGACCTTGTCCGGCACCGTGCAGGAGCTGTCCGCACCGGGCCTGAAGAAGGCCTTGCGGTGCGATATCTGTGGCACCGTTTCGCTGCGCCAGTTCTGCGGGCCGATCACGCCGGCCTGAGGGTGCTGCTGCATGCAGTCCAGCAGGCACTGCAGGTCTTCCGGGGCGATGAAACAATCGGGATTGAGCAGCAGTGCGAACGGCGTCTGCACCGCCGCCATCGCCTGGTTGTTGGCCGCACCGTAACCGGCGTTGGTGCTACGGCTGATGGCGCGCGCATGCGGGATCAGCTGGGCGATGCTAGCGGTGCTGTCGTCGCTGCTGCCGTTGTCGATGATGACGACATGAGGGAACGGGGCCAAAGTGCTGGCCATCGTCTCCATCAGAGTCGAACTGTTGTAGGTGACGCAGACAATGGTCACCTCATCAAACGACGTGTTGGGCTTCATGACGTGGATTCGCGCTCTCTAGCCAGGCCGTACCAAGGGAAGCTGCCCACTGGGATGCAGGCCATCAACAGGATGAATACATGGCGATGGGTGAAGTTGCTCCAGAGCCCATTTGCCAGGCCGGCGGCGACATAGACGATGAGGATGCTGACAAAGATACCCTTTTGCGGGTCACGCAGTTTGCTTGCGTGGACTGCGAAAGCCAGCAGCAAGGTGGCAAAGAGCAGCAGGCCAAGCACACCCTCTTCGGTCAGGATCAGTAGTGCTTCCTGGTGCGGGTGGCCGGTGATGAACGGCTCCGAGCCGGGGGTGCTGCGCATCTGCTCCAGGTAGAGCGGTTCCCATTGGTTAAGGCCGTGCCCAAAAACCGGTGCGTCGGCGATCATGGGCAGGGTTTGCTGCCATAGCCATAGGCGGATGCCGCTGGAGGTGGCTTCCTGACTGACCAGGTAGCCATCAATTTCTTCGCTGATCGAGCTGATCATGCGTTCGCGGATGCTGGGTGTCGACCACAGTGCGGTGATGGTGACGACCGCAAGCCCAGCGCTGACGAGCAGCATGCGCCATCCGCTGAGCCGATGAGATACCAAACGGTAGATCCAGTACCCGAGCAGTGGCAGCAGCACGATGTAAGTGGTTCTGCTCTGGATCAGCATGGCCGCATTGCACAACACGATCGCAGCGCCGAGCAATGCCGTGATACGCCAGCGCCAATCCGGGCTGTTCAGGCCCACGGCCACCAGCATCGACATCAGGATCAGGCTGGCCAACCCCTGTTGGGTGTATTCCTTGAAAACGGTGTTGCGCATGGAAGCCTGGATTTCAGCCACCTCCCGCTGCGGCACCAGGCCAAACTGCATCAGATAGGAAATCACCACCACCAGGCCTGCGGCCACCGCAAACGCGGCAAGCGCGCGCCAGCGCCAGTGCGAATCACGTAGCAGGCTGGCGATCAGTGCAGGGTATGCACAGCCCCAGATGGCGGTGTCGCGAAAAGCGGGGTCGCCACGGCCGAACCATGCATGCAGCGCGCTGGCGAACAGCACGCCGAGCCACACCAGGAAGCCTATAACCACCGGCTCGCGCAGCGCTGCCCGCCAGCGTGCCAGGACATCTGTGCCGGCAAGCGAGCACAGCAGGCTCAATCCGAGGAGGATGTTGGTAGCGGGTTTGTTGATGGGCGCAGCAAACAACGTGAGTACCGCACACCATTGCCCAACCGTCAGCAGCCGGGTGCGTAGCCCCTGTAGCAACGGGAGGGATTGGGCCGAAGACAAATGATTCACGTAAGGGATCACACCGGTGGGGCGTGGAAACGCCGCTGGGAAGGTGGCAGTGACAGCGGGACGGCCACCGGATAACCAGTCTGAATCTCAGTCGGTAGAACAAATAATTCTAGCTGTGTGAACCTGCATCTTCAACGAACGCAGTGCTGTACGCACGACAACTGCTGGCGAGGGTTCAGGAACTGTTGGCGCGTTTCTGCAGCGCTATTTGTTGCTGCTATCGGCTGGCGGGACCACCAGCGGCTGCCCGTTCTGCAGCAACCACAACATGATGGTCTTCTGGCGCACGTAATTGGCGCTGACGAAGGCCTCTATCAGGCCCGGCCAGCCATCCAGGAAGCCGCGCTTGACCACGTAGCTGCGGATGAAGCGCCAGGTTGGGGCGATGATCAGCTTGCCCAGGCTGGCACGCTTGCCCTTGCCGAACTCATGCTCGGCCATCATCCGCGCGTACTTCTGCTTCTTGTCCAGCAGTTGCAGGAAGCTGCGGTAGGGATGGTGCAGCAGGTCGCCCTTGAGCAGGGCCGACGGGCCGTCCAGCGAGACCGCTTCGTGGATCTCGCGGTCGCCGCGCCAGCCGCCATGGCGGCGGTCGAACAAGCGCAGCACCCGGTCCGGATAGGCGGTGCCATGGCGCAGGAAACGGCCGAAGTATTCCGAGCAGCGCGCGAAGCGGTAGCCGACGGCGCGGCGGAAGCCGGCGTCACGTTCGGCTTCGATGGCGGCGCGCAGCTCCGGGTTGACCCGTTCATCGGCGTCCAGGCACAGCACCCAGTCATTGCTGGCCTGTTCCACACAGAACGCCTTCTGGCTGCGGAATCCACTGAAAGCACGTTGCACCACGCGGGCACCGGCAGCTTCGGCCACGGCGACGGTGGCGTCGCTGGAGAAGGAGTCCACCACCACGATCTCGTCGCAGAACGCCAGCGAGGCCAGGCAGTCGCCAATACGATCGGCTTCGTTGAAGGCGATGATGCACGCCGACAGGCGCGGGCGCTGGGTGGGCAGGGTGGTGCTTGGGCTGGGCATGCGACGTCTGGCACGGGGGATCGGGCCAAAGCCTAGCAGCGACGGCTTCCACTGGCGATGCGATAATTTCGGCATATCCGGGATATTCAGGAGTTCCCCACCGTGCCACGCCACTATCTGCTGTACGGGTCCGAGCGCTATGCGCTGGCCATCCTCCGCCCGCTGCAGGCGGCGATCCGCGCGCGTGGTGATGTGGCGGCCTGGTTTTTCGATGGCCCGGGCGCGGAAGACCTGACCGCTGACGAAACCCTGCTGACCGTTGAGCAGGTGCGCGCATGGAACCCCTGCGCGGTGATCACCTCCTCCAACGCGGTGCCGCACTTCTTCCCCGGGGTGAAGGTCGAGACCTTCCACGGCTTTGACGCGGGCAAGCCGCGCCACATCTATATCCGCGGCTTCTTCGACCTGTATTGCACCACCGGCCCGCGCGATACCGCTGCGTTCTCGGAATTGGCACAAAAGACCGGACATTTTTCGGTGGTGGAAACTGGCTTCCCGAAGATCGACCCGTTCATGAGCCAGCTCAAGGACGAGCCCGATCCGGTGCGCGAACCGCCGGTGATCCTGTATCACTCGACTTTCTCACCGTCCTGGAGTGCCGCCAGCATTCTGTACGACGAGATCAAGCGCCTGTCGCAGACTGGTGAATGGCGCTGGATCGTCACCTTCCATCCGAAGATGGACCCGGAAATCACCGCCAAGTACCGCGCGCTGGAAGGCCCCTACCTGCGTTTTGCTGATGACGACAACATTCTGGACCTGTTCCCGCAGGTGGACATGATGTGCTCGGACACCTCCTCGGCACTCAACGAATTCCTGCTGACCTACAAGCCGGTGGTGACCTTCAAGAACCGCCGGCCGGGCCCGCAGCTGCTGGATATCGACGACCCGGCTCAGTTTGAAGGCGCCATCCGCACCGCGCTGTCGCGGCCGCCGGAACTGATGGCCGCGGTGCGCCAGTTTGCCGACCAGCTGCATCCCTACCGCGATGGCCAGTCCAGTGAGCGCATCCTGCAGGCGATTGATGATTTCATCGCCAAGGGCGGGCGCAACCGCAAACCCAAGCCGCGCAACTGGTGGCGCAAGATCAAGTTGCGCAAGCGGATTGGCTATTGGGGCCCTGCGCGGGTTTAGTCGCGCGAGGCTTTCCCCTCTCCCGCCCCTTTGGGGCACCTTCTCCCGCATGGGGAGAGGGATAAAGTCGTCGCAAGTTGACGCATTGCCTGCGATTTCAGCTTCTCCCCTCTCCCCTTGCGGGAGAGGGTGCCCCGAAGGGGTGGAAGAGGGGGAGCCTCACCAGCGCAGCTTGCGCCGCACCATCTCCCGCTCAAGCTGCGCCATCAAAGCACGTGCTTGGGCTTCTTCCAGAAAGCGCAGCTGCAAGGCCGGTGCACCGCCTGCGCCAGCGGTATCCAGCGTCAGCGTAGCGGTGCCGAATTGCCGGTCCAACGGTGAACGATCCAGTCGCAACGCCTGCAGCTTGTCCAGCTCGGCGACCCGCCACCAGCGGTTCCACCAGCCACCACGGATGGCCACCCGCTGCGCGTCGATGTTGTAGCCGATGCGGCTTACCTGGCGATGCGCCTTCAGTGCGGACCATGGCAGCCAGAGCAGTGGCAGCAGACCCCATGCACTGCCGGTTTCGTATACCAGCAGTGCAGACAGCAGGCTCATCAACAGCAGCGCAGGCAGGCACAACCGCCACCAGCCGCGGGTGCTTACCGGCAGCCATTGGGCGGGCGGCCACTGCAGCTGCGGCAGCAGGTGCTGCAACAGGCCATCGCAGGCAGCAGGCGTTGCCAGCGGTGCCAGTTCCTTCAGCGCGCGCCCGTCCTGTTCCTGCTGCTGGCCGCCACTGGCGATGTCCACGCGTAGCTGGCGGCGCTTGAATAACCGATGCAATGCGCCTTCGCGCAAGGTCCAGGCCTGGATGCGACGGCGCGCCACGCTGCTGCGCACACGGGTGAACAGACCGCGTTCGACGGTGAGGCGACGGTCGGCCTCGCTCAGGCGGAAACCGTAGTACTGCACGATTGCCAGACCTATCGACAGCAGCCGCATCAGGACCAGCGCGAACGCGAGCAGCAACAGGCCGGTAGCGACCATGGTCAGCGCTCCCAGCTGCAGCTGGCTGGCATAGCCGAAGGCGTGGCGGCCCTGTTCTTCGATGAAATCGGAGGTGGTCCGGCGCGGGAACAGTTGGTAGGCCGCACCGATTGCCGCCGCCACAACAACCATTGCGCGGTTGGAAATAAGCCCCTGCCGCACCAGTTCGGACAGCGGCAGGCTCAGCAATACACCATCGGTGGGAGCGTCAGCTTGGTCGCCGCTTGGTGCTGCTTCGCTGCCGCCTTGGCGGATCAGCCGCTCCAGCTCCAGCGCCTGTGTCAGCTTGAGCACGCGCATTTCCGCTTCGGGCTTGTCGCCGCCAGCCGATTCCAGTCGCAGCTCGGCCACGCCGAACATGCGGTGCAACAGGTTCTGGTGCACCACCACATTGTGGATGCGCGCGAACGGAATCTCGCGACGGGTGCGCTCGAAGATGCCGCTGCGGATGCTCAGCGCATCGTTGCCGATGCGGTAGCGGTAACTCAGGTATTGCAGCACCGCGCTGGCGACCAGCGCCACCACGATCGCGCCACTGATCCAGTGGTGGTAGGGCAGGTCGTCATCGCGGCGGCTGCCGAACACCAGCAAGGCAACCAGCGGTAGCAGGAACTGCTGCACCTGCTGCTGCAGGGCGAACAGCCACGACCACGGATGCAGTCGCTGCTCGTCGCTGGGCAGAGGTGGCGGGAGTTCGCTCACAACGCGTCGTCGTGGTCGAGCTGCCGCGCCAGGCGATCACGCAGGCGTTCGGCGTCGGCATGTGCCAGTCCAGCCACGGCGACGGTGTTCATGCGGGTGCCGGCGGTATGCACGATCAGGGTGGCCAGGCCAGCCATGCGCTCCAGCGGACCGCGGCGCAGGTCCAGGTGCTGCACGCGCGATACCGGCACGTGGCTTTCGCTCTGCCACATATGGCCACGGCGTACACCCAGCGATTGCGCGTCCAGTCGCCAGAAGGTGAGCCGATGGCGGCGCCAGCCGAACCAGGCGCCCAACAGGGCACCGACCACGGCGGCGGCCGGTGGGCCCAGCAGCCAGTTGGATTGATCGGTAGCCAACATCAGCACCACGCAGGCGGCGCCAAACAGCAGGGCCATGCTCAGTGCCGAGCCGGTGGCGGCGAACAGCGCGCCGCGCGGTGGTAGCGGTTGCCACTGGATGTCGTCCGGCAGCGGCGTATCGAAGGCAGGAGGTTCAGTCATGCGCAGACGATATAACGGCGGGGCCGTACAGCGGTAGGTGGGCCACCGATGGCTGTTGTAGGAGCGGCGTAAGCCGCGAAGCTGGCGAGGTGGCGGGCCGCTGGAAAGCCTGTATTCGATATTTCAAGGTTGGGCACCAACGCTGGCGCCGGATGTTGCAGTGGCTTCGCGGCTTACACCGCTCCCACAAGCGCAACAAAAAGCAGGGCGCTTACTGCGCCGCCATGATCAGCGCATCCACATCCAGATGGTGGCCGGCGCGTGCGGCCTTGGTGCGCAGGTATTGCTCGTTCTCGTGGGTGATCTCGCCGGTGACCGGTACGCAGCCAACCACTTCGATGCCGGCCTTGCGCAGATGCTGCACCTTGGTCGGGTTATTGGTCAGCAGTTGGATGCGCTGCACGCCCAGCGCGCGCAGCATGGCCACGGCGCTGCCATAGCGGCGCTCGTCGGCACCGAAGCCCAGCTGTGCATCGGCGTCGATGGTGTCCAGCCCTTCGTGCTGGTAGCCGTAGGCACGCATCTTGGCGGCGATGCCGGTGCCTCGGCCTTCCTGGTCCAGGTACAACAGGATGCCGCCGCCCAGTTCTTTGAGCGTGCGCAGGCCGCGTCGCAACTGGTCGCCGCAATCGCATTTGAGCGAGCCGAACAGGTCACCGGTGAGACAGGACGAATGCACGCGCACTGGCACGATGCCGCTCATGTCCGGATTGCCGACGATCACCGCAACCTGGTCGCGCTGCGCCACGCCGCCACGGAACACGGCGAACTCGCTCATGCCGACGTCCCGCAGAGGAACCGGCGAGCGTGTCACCAGTTCGTAGTCCTGGCCGGCCTGGCCAGCACCTTCGTACAGGGCAGTGGTGTCCAGCTGCAGGCAGTCATCAAACGGGCTGCCTGCTGCATCCAGCTCCACCGAGATCATGGCCGGCAACAGCAAGCCCAGCCGCGCCACTTCCACCGTCGCTGCGTCCAGTGCATTGCCATTGGCTTGTGCATCGGTCGGCGCGATTGCATCGCGCAGATAGGCCAGTGCAGGCAGTTCGGCAAACTCGCGATCAGCCAATGGCAGATGGATGCCGTTGGCAGCGTTGATGCCCAGCGTCTGCGCGCGCGCTGCGCTCAGGAACAGGTAATGGCGACCTTGCGCGGCCTCGGCAAAGGCGGCGTAGCCTTCCGGCGAGCTGCTGTCCAGGGCAATGCTGGCCAGGCGCTGCTGGCCATCGCTGATCACTACCGGGCGGCCAGCACGGAGTTCGGCGGCGGCACGTTCGCAGCGGATGGCGGCAGTCTGGCCGAAGTAGGACGGGCTGGCGGAAGCGGGGTTGTTCATTTGAAACCTTATGGGGGCCGTTGGCTGTCGAATCAATCGAGCGGCACGGGTGACGCAGTGTTGCAGCAGCAGGTTCAGTGCGGGTGACGGGCAGTGGCGTAAGGGTCGTGCTCGCCGCTACCGGGTGGCCGCAGCGTGTAGCGCTTGTAGGTCCACTGGTACTGGGCTGGATCGCGGCGGGCGATGCGTTCGATGCCGGCATTGAGGGTAGCTGCCGCAAGTTGCAGATCCGGGTCGGCGATCTGGGCTTCGGCCGGTTCGATGTGCAGGGCGAAGTCCAAGTTGGGGCCGGTGCGCTCGCACCAGCCGTACAGGAGGGTGGCGCCGGTGCGCTCGGCCAGGCGGTTGACCAGGGTCATGGTCAGCGCCTGCATGCCGAAGAACGGGACGAATACGCCGTCACCGTTCTTGGGTTGCTGGTCGGGCAGGATGCCGGTGGCGCCGCCTTCCTTGAGCACCTTGAACAGCTGCCGCACCGCTGGGCCTTCAGCACGCACCTGGCGCACGTTGTCGCCGCCGCGGCACAGCTGCAGGAATTCATCGCCGACCGGGTTCTCCGGCGGTGCATAGACGATGGCGATCGGCCCGCGCGAGGCCAGCCACTGGTTCAACAGCTCCCAGTTGCCGTAGTGCGGTGCAATCACGATCACCCCCTTGCCCGACGCCAGCGCAGCGTCATACAGGTCCTGTCCGTGGCGTTCGCGCAGGTGCCGGGACAGGTTCTGCGCAGGGTCGTGGGTCCACAGGTACAGGGTTTCCAGTGCCTGGCGGGCGGTAGTACGCAGCACCTCGCGGTGCAGGCGCGCGCGCTGGGCGGGGTCCAGCTCCGGGTAGGTCAATTCCAGATTGCGGCGGGTGACCCGGCTCTCGCGGGCATTGATGCTGCGCCACAGCCAGGCCACCGTGTCGGCCAGGGTCCGCTGCCAGGACCAGGGCAGGTGGGTCAGGGCGCAGGCGAGGCGGTAATAGAGCTTGGCGGTGGATTGCGGTTTCATTCCCCCAAGTTTAGCCGCTGGCGCCCGGTGCTATGGTGCCCGGCCCCACAGCAGGAGCTGCCAATGCTTTGCCTGATCCAACGTGTCACCCAGGCCTCGGTCACCGTCGACGACGCCGTGGTCGGGCAGATCGGCCCGGGCCTGCTTGCCTTGGTGGGGGTGGAACCGGGCGACGACGAGGCGATGCTGTCGCGGATGGCGGACAGACTGCTCGGTTACCGGGTTTTCGCCGATGATGCCGGCAAGATGAACCGCTCCCTGCACGATACCGGTGGCGGACTGCTGCTGGTCAGCCAGTTCACCCTCGCCGCCGATACCCGTTCAGGCATGCGCCCGAGCTTCACCAGTGCCGCGCCGCCGGCCGAGGCTGAACGGCTTTTCAACCGTTTGGTGGCTATCTGCCGTGAAAAGCACGCCTCAGGGGTGGAAATTGGCCGCTTTGGTGCCCATATGGTTGTCAGCCTGATCAACGATGGGCCCGTAACCTTTCTGCTCAGACCGTAGCGCGCCGCGAACCCACCGCCCCGGCAAGCGCTATGCTGCGCTGGTATAATGCTAGGTTCCCATCTTCACAATCGCCGGTGGCGCGAGCATTACATGGCCAACGAACGTCCTGCCCAGCAAAACGACATCAAGCTTCTGATCAGCAAGGGCCTGGAACAGGGCTACCTGACCTACGCCGAAGTTAACGATCATCTGCCCGACGACATGGTCGATCCGGAGCAGATCGAAGACATCATCGGCCTGATCACCGGCATGGGCATCGATGTCCACGAAGTTGCCCCCGACGCCGACACGCTGATGCTCAGCGACGGCAACACCGGCAACCGTGAAGTCGATGATACCGCCGCTGAAGAAGCTGCTGCTGCACTTACCGCACTCGACACCGAAGGTGGCCGCACCACCGACCCGGTGCGCATGTACATGCGCGAAATGGGTACGGTCGAGCTGCTGACCCGCGAAGGCGAAATCGCCATCGCCAAGCGCATCGAAGAAGGCCTGGGCCAGGTGCAGGCTGCACTGGGCACCTTCCCGCTGGCCGTTGAGTCGGTGCTGGCCGATTACGAACTGCACAAGGAAGGCAAGAAGCGCCTGGCCGAAGTGATCGTCGGCTTCAACGACCTGGTCGAGGAAGCGCCGGCTCCGGCCGTTGCCGAAGACACCAGCGATGACGCTGATGCCGATGGCGACGAAGAAGACGACGGCGACGACGTCGAGGAAGAAGCCGGCCCAACCGGTCCGGATCCGGTGGAAGTGGCTGCCCGCATGGAGCAGCTGGCCAGCGATCTTGCCAAGTTCAAGAAGGCACACGCCAAGGGTGACACCAAGGCCCAGGCCAAGCTGCGCGAAGAAATCTCGGCCACCTTCGTGACCTTGAAGCTGCCGCTGCCGCTGACCGACGTGCTGGTACGCCTGCTGCGCGACACCATGGCCCAGGTCAAGTCGCAGGAGCGCCGTGTGCTGCACCTGGCCACCATCACCGCTCGTATGCCGCGTAAGGATTTCATCCGCTCGTGGGAAGGCAACCAGACGAATCTGGAGTGGGTGGAAGACGCGATCAAGCGTAAGCAGAAGTGGTCGTCGGCCCTGCGTGACGTCAAGGACCAGATCGTGTCCGAGCAGCAGGCCACCATCGACCTGGAAAAGAACACCCAGCTGAGCCTGGACGAGCTGAAGGAAATCAGCCGCGTCATGGCCTACGGCGAAGCCAAGGCGCGCAAGGCCAAGAAGGAAATGGTCGAGGCCAACCTGCGCCTGGTCATCTCCATTGCCAAGAAGTACACCAACCGCGGCCTGCAGTTCCTGGATCTGATCCAGGAGGGCAACATCGGCCTGATGAAGGCCGTCGACAAGTTCGAATACCGTCGCGGTTACAAGTTCTCGACCTATGCCACCTGGTGGATCCGCCAGGCGATCACCCGCTCGATCGCCGACCAGGCCCGCACCATTCGTATTCCGGTGCACATGATCGAGACGATCAACAAGTTGAACCGCATTTCCCGCCAGATGCTCCAGCAGTACGGCCGCGAGGCTACGCCGGAGGAGCTTGCCAAGGAAATGGACATGCCGGAAGACAAGATCCGCAAGGTGATGAAGATCGCCAAGGAGCCGATCTCGATGGAAACCCCGATCGGCGACGACGAGGATTCGCATCTGGGCGACTTCATCGAGGACACCAACGTGGAGTCCCCGATCGAGAACACCACCAACATCAACTTGTCGGAAACCGTGCGTGACGTGCTGGCTGGCCTCACCCCGAGGGAAGCCAAGGTGCTGCGCATGCGCTTCGGCATCGACATGAACACCGATCACACGCTGGAAGAAGTGGGCAAGCAGTTCGACGTGACCCGCGAGCGTATCCGTCAGATCGAGGCCAAGGCGCTGCGCAAGTTGCGTCACCCGAGCCGTTCGGAGCAGCTGCGCAGCTTCCTCGACATCGAGTAATCGATATCGCTGGATGGCAACGAAAAACCCCGCTTCGGCGGGGTTTTTTCATGTTCGCCTGCAGCATGAGCGGCCATCGCCTGGGTAAGCGCTGCGTACCCGGGCTGCGTTGCGAGGGTGCGCAGGACTGGTGGCTGCAGGAGCGGCGTGGGCCGCGAAGCAGGCACATCCGCAGATGGCACAGCTACCAAGGGTGTCGGCAACGTCGGCTTCGCGGCTCATGCAGCTGCGACTGAAGGGGCCGGGCCATGCGTGCAGCAGTGGCGGTCGGGCTCGATGAAGCAGCTTGGGGGTGACGACAGGCCGGGAAAAACAAAGCGGCCGTCAGGCCGCTTTGTTTGTTGAAGCGATATCCCACAAACCAACAGTGTGGATATGCAGGCCCTGTTGCTGGATCAGAAGGAGTAGCGCGCTCCAAGGTAGAAGCGACGTGGTTCGTTCCATGCCGAGTGCTGGCCATAGCCATATGCGCCACCGGAGACCAACCCCTCGGCGGCTGTCGCCGACTGTTTGTCGAGGATGTTGAAGATATCCAGGAAGAACTCGAGATTTCCGTACGGCAGGCTCCAGTTGTATTTGACCCGCGCATCCAGGGTGTAGCTTGACGGACCTTCGTGTGCGCCCACCGAGCCCGGCAATACCCATGTGTCGTAGACGCCGCGGTCGACGTAGCCATCACCCATGACCGGCAGATAGCGCGAGCTGGCGAGCTGTGCGGTCGTGTAGAGCGTGCCGCTGTTCCAGTTGAACACGCCGCTGACTTCCAGGCCGTTGTCCCAGGCGTAGGAGGCCCAGCCCTTGAGCTGGTGCTTGATGTTGCCGGCCTGTGGGCCATAGATGTTGGGTGCGCGCGGATCCAGAGCGATCCAGTCGCCCTGGAAGTCGGCGTTGCTGTCGGAGTTGGTGTTGCCCTTGGCGTCGTTGAAGGTGTACGAGACCGAGCCCTGCCAGTTGTCCTTCTTGAACTTCTGCAGCGTGACTTCGTAGCCCATGTACTTGCGCTTGCCGCCGGCGAGCGTGGCGATCACGTAGTTCGAGTTCGGGGCGCTGCTGTAGCCGAAGTATGACAGCGGAAGGTAGTAGAAGGAGCCAGGAGCCGCCTTGCCTTCATTGCCTTCTGGATCGTTTGGGTCCAATGATGCATCGGAGTACAGCCCCAGATCGTAGTCCTCCAGAATATTCCTGGTTACTCGCCTGGTAGCGGTGATGGTCAAGCTGAGGTCGTCACTGAAGGTGGTGGAGAAGCCGAGCATCATTTCGTCGGTGTACGGCGTCTTGGTGGATGGCGCGAACAGTGCATCGGGTTCTTTCTCACCGCCGCGTGTACGGAATGTTAGCCACTGGTCACCCAGGAATACCTGCTCTGCATAGCTGGGACCGGTCAAGTTGCCGGCAAAGTCGGAGATGTTGTTGCGGACCGGGTCGTAGTAGCGGCCATAGAAGCCCCAGATCTTGCTGCGGCCATCACCTGACAGGTCGTACACGACACTCAGGCGCGGGGCGAACTCCCAGTCGAACTTCGCGGACTCACCACCTTTGGAGTCATAGTGTTTCCACTGTTCGGCACGCACACCGGCGTTGACGCTCCACTGGTTCAGTGTCCAGGTGTCCTGCAGGTAGACAGTTTTGCCCTTGGAGCTGACGGTATACGGCGCGGTCTGGGTCTCGGTGATGCGGTAGTTGTTGATGTAACCACCAGGGTTGCCGGCGGTGCTGCCCAGTTTGTAGGCGCCAAGTTCCGCGGTGGATATTTCACCGTCGGCATTTCCATCAAGCAAACCCATGAAATAGGCGCGGTTGGTGCTTGCGTTGATGCTGTCGATGATGCGCCCGTAATCGGCGCCCACGATCGGGCGCGTGGTCCAGGCGTTGCCAGCCGTGTTGGTGACGGCCTCGTCCAACGTCAGTCCGCTGTACTGGTTGTCGATCGATGTGTACAGCGCCTTGTCGCCGGTATAGACGCTGTTCTCGAAGTACTCGTTCTTGGTGCTGGTAATACCAAGCTTCAGGGTGTGCGAGCCGTAGGCAGTATCCAGCCAGTACTCGACGCTGGCACCAAATTCGTCGCGGTTGCGCTCGGTAATGATGTCCGAGCCCAGGCCGCCCAGGTTGCGTTGCTCCAAGGATGCCTGCGCTGAGGAACGGAAGGCGATGGTATTGGTCGCCGAAGCATCGGCCGCTGTATTGGATATCTCGCCTTCATGGCGGAAGCCATAGGCGGTGAGCTTGAGATTCTCCCAGTCGTGGCTGTACTCCAGCTTGTAATTGTCGCCCCCCTGCTTGCGCGCATAGTCGCGGTTGTTCAAGGTGCTTGCAGTGGTGGTGCCGGTAATGTCGGTGGGATCGTTGAAGAAAGTACCGGTCAGGCGATCGTGTTCGCTGATCTGCCAAGTGGCCTTGAAGAAGCTGTAGTCGGCATCGTTCTTGACCGTGCGCATGAATTCGCCCGTCTGCGCATTGACGACATCGGTCTCGCGGTTCTTCTTCTGGTAGGACGCGAAGAACCAGAGTTTGTCCTGCAGGATCGGGCCGCCGAGGGTGAAGGCGGTATCGTAGGTCGAGAAGCCCGAGGATGTGTTGTGCTTGTTGTCCGCGACTAGGCTGTCGTTCTGCATGTAGTAGTTCAGCGAGCCGTGCCAGTCGTTGGAGCCGGATTTGGTGACTACCTTGGCGATCAGCCCGGAACCACCCGCATACTCTGCGGGTACGCCACCAGTAATGACCTGCTGTTCCTGGATGATTTCGGAGTTGAAGTTGGCGCCGAATGTTCCGGACGAAGGGTCGGTGACGTCCACGCCATCCAGCATGTAGACATTGTCGGTGGAGCTGCCGGTCGCGCCGCCGATATCCGAATAATTCACCCCCGACTTGGATGATGGATTGCCGGTGGCGCTGGGTTTCACGCCAGGTACCAGCTGCAGGTAGCTCTGGTAGCTACGGCCGGTCGGCAGTGACTCCACTTGTTCCAGCGTCAGCACACTACTCACCGTCGCCGAGGTGGTGTCGATCGCTGCGAGGGCGGTGCCGGTTACCGTAACGGTGTCCAGGTTGGTGGCGTCCGCCGAGGACGCCGAAGCCTTGCTCAACCTGTAGCCAATGTTCAACTCTTTGCCACTTACCACGGCGACATTGACGGCAGTGAAGTCATTGTGGCCTGGCGCTTCGATCTTGACGGTGTAGTTGGTCGCCGGATCAAGGCCGCTGAGGCGGAGGCGACCAGCGGAATCGGTAACGCCGGACTTGGAGACCAGACTGTCAGGCGAGCTTACCTTCACGGTGGCACCTACCAGTGGTTGGCCACCGCCGTCGTTGATGACGATACGCAAACCACCAGTGTCGGCCCAGGCTGCGCCGACGAAGCACATGCCAAGAGCAACGCTCAGTGTTTTGTGGCGGAGTTTATGCAAGTAGTTTCGTTTCAAGAAATGTACTCCCCGGAAAAGGGTTGTCGAGCGAGGCCGCGCTGCGTGGCGCGGGAGTGGTGTGCGCTCGATCCTAATGCGGCGTTAACATTGTTTATGTGCATCAAAAGACACTTCGCCTGTAGCTTTTTCCCTTCGATTACCCAACTGTCTGGTTCCTGCAGGCTGAACTGTGCTGCAGAAGATCAGGCTGAAGTAGTCAAGCAGCTTGTGTGGCGATGCAGGGAATGTTGAAGCGCAACGGTGCTGCGAACGTCGCTCGCAGGAATAGCGGTGCGTTGTTGCACGCAACGGTTGGTTGCCTGTGCACCATGAGATAAAGCAGACACCATGATGGGTCTGTTTGTGATGGACCAATGCCGGTCATCGCGCGATGCGGCCTTCCACGAATCTGGCATGGCGACGTCTGCATGCCATCAAAGCAGCGAGCCCTTCCTGTAATTGTCAGGGGCTGGCCATGTGCAGCTTTCGCAGCTTCCCGGTGCTTTCGGTAGCGCGTTAGAGCGGTTCTTGCAGGTCTTGTACGGCAGTCCCTACTTGGCTCTGGCGAGCCCCGCCCTCTTCATTACCATCCAAATGTCTGGTGGATGGAAGACACGGGCCCTGTCGGAACGGTACACTCACGCCGCTCTATGCATGATGCGATGGACACTCGCTAAGGCAAGCCCGGTCACCGGGGTTGCGCTGGTTCTGCATAAGTCAGCTTGAAATCTTTGCAGGGCCTATAGCTCAACGGTTAGAGCAGAGGACTCATAATCCTTTGGTTCCAGGTTCGAATCCTGGTGGGCCCACCAAATAAAACAGGCACTTAGGCTTGCGCCCAAGTGCCTTTTTCTTTGCCGTGGAAAAATTGGTGGAAAAATTAGCGCGGTTTCGGCGTGTCTACCACCGGCAGGTCGTGATCGTAGCGGTGGGTCATTTCGGGTGTTACATGTCCCGCCGCATCCTGCTTATCCCCCCGGTTGCCGGCGGTGTCGGTGATACCGCGATGCTTCAAACCATGCAGCGAGAACCTTTCTTTTTCGCTGATGACTTTGGCGCGGATCGCTTCTCTAATAAAGCGCTGCCACGCGCTGTCCAATGACGCTTTGCTCATTGGGTTGCCGGTCTGTTCCACCAGGAGGAAGCGATTCGCAGGTTGCAGTGGTTCGGGAAACTTCCGTCCGGGCCGATTCCAGATTTCGCGGCGGCGCTCGACCAGCGCTGTCCATGCTTGCTCGGTTTCTGTATCCCAGCGCGTCACGTTATCGCGTGAGCCTTTCCGCCGGTTGCTCTGTATCCCTTGCTCCAACCGGTGCGCGTCAGTGAGGGTGCACACCTCAACGCCGCGCAGCCGCACGCTATAGGCCAACACCATCACAGGGGCCAGGTAAGACGGGAAGCTCCCCTTTGTGTGGGGCGGGAACGCGCCGCGCTCGTGGGCAAATGCTAGAACTGCGGCGAATGCCTCCCGCGAAGGCATTTTGAACTGCTTGGCTTCCTTTGCCTGACGTACACCGAGAGCGGCATTGGTTTTGCAGTGACCGTGTCGGACCCCCCACGCCAGCGTTCGGCGAAGATAACGAAAGAGGTGGTTGGCCTTAGATGGCGTCGCCGGCAGCGCAGGCTGGCTATGCGTTGCGGCGCGCCCAACCGCGAAGGTTTCAACCAGGCGCTGCACCATTGGCGTTGTCACGCGTGCCACCTGCAGCAGGCCTAAGGTGGATCCATCATTCAGTAAGTATTCTTCAAGGGCCTTGGCGTATGCCCTGTAGTGCTTTTGGGTCAGTAGCTCCAGTTCCTTAAATTCAAGGGATCTATGAAACTGGTTGAACAGATGGCTTAGTGTGCCGGCAGTGTGGGCAGTGCGCCGCGCTTCGATGATCGCATGCAGCTCCGATAGGCGAGCTGCGTCATTCGCCACCGTCGCCTTGATCGGCCTACCGCCCCCCCGGATGTGGTGTATACACGAACCATCTGTCGCGCTCCCAGTAGATGCCAGCCGGTAGTGTGTCCTGGTCGATGTGGGCGGGTTTGGATGGGTTGAATGCCCGCTTTCTTCCTCGGCTCATCAGATCAAACTCTCCGCTCGCACTTGTTCCATGGCTATGTGTGGCAGTAGGGGCCTACTGCCGCATTTACTGCGTCCACCGTCGTCCAAATGCCACCCTGGCCGTCCTGGCCAAACCTGATCCGGTTTGCCTTTGCCCATTGCACTACCGTTCGGGATCTGGGCGTTGGTCCTGCAGGCGCAACGATACGCTGCAGGTCTGCAAAGGCCAGGATCCGACCGAAGCCGGATCCTACGTGGCCCATCACACTCGCCGGCAACAGTAGCTGCTGGTCTCCATTAGCCACGACTGCCCCCTGTGAGCCGCAGGCCGAGCTGTAGTACGTTGGTTGGGAGGTGCGGCACGATGAATCACATGAAGGCCAAGAGCCTCCCGACAGATCGCCGCGAGCGACTGACAGAAGGCTCTACCAATGAAAAACCAGTTGTTGCAGGGCGACGCCCTGAAGTTGTTGCCGACCCTGCCGAGCGCATCGTTCGACGCACTGATCACTGACCCGCCGTATGCGAGTGGTGGCCTTACCGCTGGCGCGAGACAACGGCCGCCATCCGAGAAATACGTGCAGACCGGGGGCAGGGCATTGCACGCCGATTTTGTTGGCGACGAGCGCGACCAGCGTTCCCATCTGCAGTGGATGGTGCTCTGGCTCAGTGAGTGCAACCGACTGCTCCGCGATGGCGCACCGGTCTGTTTGTTCACCGATTGGCGGCAGCTGCCGCTCACCACGGATGCGCTGCAGTGCGCGGGGTTCACCTGGCGGGGTATCACGGTCTGGGACAAGACCGAGAGGGTGCGGCCCCAGCTCGGGCGGTTCCGCAATCAGGCGGAGTACGTGGTTTGGGGCAGTAAGGGCGGCATGCCGTTGAAGCGTCAGGCCCCGGTACTGCCGGGGGTGATCCGCGAGCCAGTGCGTAAGGCGGACAAGCTCCACATGACCGGCAAGCCCACGGCGCTGATGCGCCAGCTTGTGCGGATCTGCGAGACGGGGGGCCGGATCATTGACCCCTTTGCTGGATCCGGAACCACCCTTGTAGCGGCCCAGCAGGAAGGCTACAGCTGGACCGGCATCGAGATGACGGACCACTACGCCGAAGTGTCGCGCGAGCGCCTGCGCGCCGTGTAGGCCCAACACCAGAGCTGACCGAACAGAGCCGCCCACCTGGGCGGCTTTTTCGTGGGCGCGTGGCGAAACCATACGAAATCGAGGCAAGCGGTACGGTTTCGGCCGCCTACCCCCCGAGAAACGCAATCGTCGCCCCGCCACGCCTGGCCTCTAAATACCCCCCAAATTCTGCAGGCCTGCAGGTACCGCCCAGCCGCGTCCGTGGTGGCTCGCGCGGGTATTGCTTGGGGCGTAATGGCCCTGCGGATCCCTGCGCGCGTGGTCGCTTCCTGCGGCGCGAGGGATGCTGTCCACTCCAAGCGCGATTTCTGGGGACACCCATCGGAAGACGGTAACTGGTAATCAGGCCACTTTTTAATGGCCTAAGTCATTGAAATAGCGCGATTTGTGGTGGTTACCTTTGACGGTAATCAGAGGTAACCAAAGAGGTAATCTGCCTGTAAGTTATTGATTTTATTGAGTTGGATTCGGCCAGAAGATTACCGTCCAAAAAGGTAACCTGATTACCTTCTGATTACCATTTAATTACCTTTGATAAGCATGCATAAGTAATTGAAAAATATACATTTAATTGGATATCGGCTCAGGGATTACCTTTATTACCTATTCCCGGTGGCGTCCCCAAAAATTTCTATAAGGGCGGCAGGAAGACCCGGCCCAGACCCGCTCACTACTGCTTGTGCCGCCGCCGCTTCGTCGCCGGCACGCTGATAGATGGATCCGGGGTGAAGTGGCCAGGTTGGCCAGCGGCTGCGAGTTGACCAAATGTTGTGTCACGACATCGATCGAGGATCAGGGCCTGCCACCGTCGGGCCCAAGCGGCTAGGAACCTAATGCCGGCGTCGTCGTGGAAGTCTTGCGCGGGAGGGAAAGCATTCACTGGCTTGCACTGTATCGCGTATCGGTATACGATACGGTTGCGCTAACAAGGAGTGCCTATGATCAAAACGTTTTCGAACAAGGACACCGAAAAAATTTCCCAAGGCATCAGAGTCAAAGCTTGGGTGAACGTAGAGAGACCGATTCAACGAAAGCTGGCACTGCTGAACGCTGCGACAGACCTGAAGGATCTCACTAGCCCTCCTGGAAATAGGTTTGAGGCATTGAAAGGAGATCGAGACGGTCAGTACAGCATCCGTATCAACGATCAGTATCGTATCTGCTTCAAATGGAAAGACGGCGACGCATACGACGTAGAAGTCACGGATTACCATTAAGTAGAAGGCGCCGGAGGTTTCCCTCCGGCGCGAGTTAAGAGGTAAAGACTTCATGTGATTCGTGAAGTTTGGTTCAAGATTTAACAACCCACACAGTCAGGAGGCGTCGCAGCCACAATCTGCGGCGAGACTAAAATTCATGGCAAAAGCCTATGTCAACATGGCTACCACACTTCCCCCTGTCCATCCGGGCGAGATCTTAGCTGAGGAGTTTTTAGCTCCGCTCGGCATGTCCGCTCGCGCACTTGCCAACGAGATCAAAGTCACCCCCGCCCGGGTCTCTGACATCATCGCTGGGCGTCGTGGTGTTACGGCAGATACTGCACTGCGTCTAGCGCGGTACTTCGGAACCACCGCCGAGCTCTGGCTGAACCTGCAGTCGGGCTTTGATCTGGAGACAGCAGCTAGCGAAATAGCAGATGAGATCCATGAGATCCACCCTCGGGCGGCGTAAGGCAATAAATTAATTCATAGGTGGAAGTTAGCGCACTTCCAAAGTATCAAGGAATGACTAAGCCCCCTGCGAAAGCGGGGGCTTTTTTCTGTAGATGAGTTGGTTCGCCTCGCGAACGGTCAGACTGCCTAAGGGGAAAATGCTGCGCTGAGTTCGCGAACTAGCTTTTCGAGTGAGGGCGGCACGTAGCCCAAGGCTTCCATCATGCTTACACCTTCGCGCGCAAATTTTCCTTTCCGATCTGGTTTGACAGAATAGGTGACTATGAGGCGTAGGGATGGGTCGGTTATACGTTCTTCGATGATTTGCTGTAGCGATCGGTCGCTTCCCAGAAGGCCGTGATTGAACTTTAAAAGCTCATCGGTTCGTGGTTCCAGCCAACCTTTCGACTCCGCAACTTTCCAATCACTCGGATCAAATAGTTCGTCAATGGACCAAGATAGAGAAATGCCGCTTTTCTTGATCGCTCGAACATGATCATTTGCATTCGACTTTGCAATATGTATACATTTCACTGACCCTGGCCGCCCAAGTGCATCGCAGATATATTTGATGCGGTCAGCGGCATCTTTTCCTGCGGGATCATCGTCAAGTAGAGCAATCGTTTTGCCGTTGACGTCCGAGAGGGATGCTCGGGCGATGCAACGATCCGCAACCCAGCTCGCTCCTCCCCCCAATCCTTGTGTAGCTTCGATGATAGCGTTGAGTTCGATGTCTAGAGTTCTAAATGCAGATTTCAAAATTCTTGCGTCAGTTGCCCCTTCGACGAAGACAGCGTTCCCCTTGGAGAGCAAACCCGAGGAGCGAAGTTCGGCCAGTGCGCCGAGTACTTTCCCCCGCTCAATTTCGGCCCTCTCAAGATAGGGTTCAACGAATGGCATCAAGCCGAGACTGCCATCCACCGATTCTGCTTGAGGCACAGCGTCCAGTATTGTGCGGCCATCTATCCGGGAGGCGAACTGGATAGATCCTCCTTCGCTGTCCTTTGCCGTTTTATAAAATGCAGGAGAGTGGGTGCTTACAATAATCTGCACATCTTGGGAGTAAACCTCAAACTCTCGGGCGACTTCTAGTTGTTTCGTCAACTCAAGATTGTTTTCGGGCTCTTCAAATCCCCAGATGGTTTCGGACGCGGGGCGCCCCTTGGCAGAGTTCTTCTTTCGCTGTTCGGCTAGAAATTTGAGGATCAAAGGTACGTGCCTACCCTGCACCCCATCCCCTCGATTGTGCAGAGCGGTAAGTACGCCTGAGTCAGCGGAACTGAAGTCTAGCGCCTCGAAGAGGTCGCCTAAATCCTCCGGAAGGGAAAATTCTGTCTTTAGATCAAGTAATCGCATCGATTCTTGTTCAATTTTGGAGAGTTCTGCACGCAGCCCTTCCAAAAACGCACCAGACGCATCCTTCAATTTTCCAGCAACTGTGGCGGCAAGTGCTGTGTGAAGTCTTCGCTTTAGAATATTAAAAAATGGTTTCCCACGAACAGCCGGTACATACTCAAAGGCAAGGCTCTTGGCCCAATAGCTCACACGGGAGTTCGGTGAAAAGGCCTGCCCATCTTTGCGCGTTATTTCGTCGCGGTGAGCTCCTTGGCTGTTTGATCGATAGGTCTTTCTCCAAACGATCGGCTCGGGGTCGCGATAATGTGTTGGCGGCTGCAGCTCAACTTCGATAGTTATTTCGCGAGCTTTGTTTTTCCCCACCCGTGCTTTCTGCGAAAAATCTCTATCAAAAACGAGCGATTCCTCGACGTCCGTTTCCTGATTAAAGAATAGATTGAGCGCGCGCAGTACGTTGCTTTTCCCTGCATCGTTTAGTCCCACTAGCGCGGTGTACACCGTGAAGTCAACATGTACATCGACGAGCGAACGAAAATTTATAACTCTGACGCTTGAAATGAACATGATCCCCTGAGCCTGAACAAATTTTCAATCTCAGCTTTGTACCACAATACATTGGCCCAAGATTGAGAGGGCTCAGCTCTAGTTCGCCTAGCGAACTCGGACAGCTAGCACCTCGGACGCGACGATCCGTGCTGGTCTGCGGGATCCCGATACAGGTTTAGGTCGGCACTCTGATCAAGGAACGCAGTTCACCAGCGAAGACTGACAGTGCTTTCTGCGTGAGCACGACTTGTATGCAGCGTGAGCCGGCGAGGAAATTGCCAGGACAACGCAGCAATGGACAGCTTCTTCCTGCTATTGAAACACGAATGTATTAAGCGGCGGATCTACACGAATCACGACGAGGCACGCGCCGATGTCTCCCAATACATCGAGATGTTTTGCAACCCGACACCGAGACACGGTTCCAACGGCGGGCTGTCCCCGATAGAGTTTGGATGGCAGTACGCACCAAACGGCTGAAGAGTGCCTACAAAAGCCTGTGCCATTCAGTTCGGTTTGAACGAACTATTCGACCGGCGGCTCTTTGACTGAGATCCTGAGGTAGTGTTGAGTTGAGCCTATGTCTTCGGTGCCAAGCATGTCGCGGATATCTTTGCGTAGAGCATTGACAAGCTTTGTCGGGTCGCCTGCTTGAGTCTCTCCAACCTGCTTTGCATAAGCATTCGCCAACTCAGACTGTTGCTCATTGCCGTACAAGTGAATTAAGGCAATGGCATCCTCAACAGGAATGGCCCCGTTGATTAGCTTTCCGGAAGAGTCGCGCTTGAGCATGACGCCGTCGATGCCGCACCTAACCAGTGCCTTGTAGCAGACAGCAAGTGCGTCAATTCTAGCGGTCCGGCGAGAGTTGGCGAGATCACGAGCCGACGTGAATTTATGGGCAGCAATCCAGCCGATTACTGCGATCAGTGCAGCGAATAGAATCTTCCCGTATTCCATGTTCTCTCCAGGCTGGTCTAACTACCGATTAGACGGGCCCGTGGGCCCGGTTATACGACTTATCCATAAAGCACCGTATGTTGGGCTTTCCCTTGGCACAAGCCGATCTTAGGGCGGCTGGGTAAGGCTAACAAGTCAGCGTGTAACCTCGCCCAGAGACATGCTCGGTGATCGCACCAATGTCCGCTATGCGTAGGTGGCATGAGTTTAGGCTGATTCGCCCCAAACTTGTACGAGCTCGCAAGTGTGAGCGAAGACTGCGAGGAGGTGCAAGATAGGAGATGAGTAGCTGGAACTTGTGGAAAAAAACCGTCCTGCACCGCGAACTATCAATCACTTGGATAGTCGGCTTTGGAAAAAATCCATGTGTTAAGTGGTTGATTTTTATTGATAGATTTGTTGCCTCATAATCCTTTGGTTCCAGGTTCGAATCCTGGTGGGCCCACCAGAAGAAGCAAAGGTTTGCAGAGATGCAAGCCCTTTTTGTTTTGAGCTATTCCGACTCGATGCCTACTTGGTATCTCCTATCAGTTGATCGGCCAGTGCCTTCGACGAGCCGCGTCTTCCTAGTAGAAAGAAAGCGCTCCTCACACATCACCTTGGAAAGTTGTAAACAACGCACGCTGCAATGGCGACTACGCGGTTCGAATGGAGCATGTGGCAGCTTGGTGCAGCAACAATCATCTGCCCACTGATAGTCGAACTGCAGCTGATCGAACCTCGGAATCATTTGGTGGTTCGCACCGCCATGGCTCATATATGTCCTGCTGGGCTACACCTGCCTGAAGCTCATTGGCACGGCGCGTGACGCACGCCAGCGCGAACCAGTCGTTGTAGCCGTTGCGGTTGTTCAGGCTCCGGCCCTTGGCCAGTGACCAGACGCTCGGCCATTCGCTGTTGTTCGTGAACAAATGGTATTGCGAATCATTCGCAATTGACTTAACGTATCGGCCGCCGGCATCGCGCCGGTCACCTCCATGAGACCCGTCGATGAACTTCCGTCCTTTGGCCTGCCTGCTGCTGGCCGCTGCGGTATTGCCTGCCCAGGCGCATACGCCGTACCTCGCGCCGGCCACCTTCAAGGTGCAGCCGACCAGCACGGTTACCCTCGATGCCAGCTTTGCCGAGCATTTCTTCGTGCCCGAAGTGGTGTTCGACAACAGCGAGTTCGTCGTCACCGATCCCGATGGCGTGCAGCGTGCGCCCGATGTGGTGCAGCGGCTGAAGACCCGCGCCGTGGTCGAACAGACCCTGCCGGGCAAGAAGGGCACGTATCGCTTCTCTACCGGCAACCGCCTGGGCGCCGTGTTCCGCACTTGGGAAGTGGATGGCCGCAAGGAAACCAGCCGTGATCCGGCCAAGCCGTTGCCTGCTGGTGCCACCGTGCTTTCGCATTACCAGAGCCTGTCGCGCTCCGAGGTCTACCTGACCGCCGGTGAGCCGACCCGGCAGGCCTTGGCGCCCTACGGCAAGGGTCTGGAACTGGTGCCGGTGACCCATCCATCGGACCTGTACGTCGGTGAGCAGTTCGTCTTCGAGGTGCATTACGACGGCAAGCCGTTGCCGGCACAGAAGGTGGAGATCCACGCCGCACGCGGTGATGACGAGATCCAGCCGGCTCCGGTCGAGCTGACCACCGACGCTGCCGGCAAGGCCTCGTTCGCCTTGCAGCAAGTGGGCACCTACCTGGCCCTGATCCGCTACCGCGGGCCGGCACCGGCCGGGGCCGCAGCGCCGGAGTACGGCAACAATTACACGCTCAGCTTCCGCGTGCTCGAACCCTAAGCCGCTTTCCAACAGGGATATCCCCGATGAAAACCTCCTTTGCTGTTGCCACGCTGCTGGCAGCGGTGCTGGCCCCGCTTTCCTCGGCGCAGGCCGCCGCGCCGCCCGTGGTATCGCCGACGGTTACTGCCTTCCTGGCCCAGTTCGATCCGGACAAGACCGGAGCAGTGAGCTGGGAAGCCTTCGAGCAGTTCCGTCGGCAGCGTTATGACGCCACCGATGCGAACAATGACGGGCACGTCGATCGCCAGGAATACGTGGACGAATACCTGCAGCGTTTCGATGTGCGCCTGATCGATGCGCGTGCCGGCCACCTGCGTCAGACCAATACCCGCTTCAAGGCGCTGGACCGCGACAAGAGCGGCAGCATCAGCCGGGCCGAGTTCGATGCCGCCGGTGAGCGCGCCTGGGCTGGCTACGAGAAGCGCCAGGACGCTACCCAGGAAACCGCTGCCAGTGACAACCGCGATCCGCTGAAGATGCCGACCTCGCATACGGCCAACGGCATGTTGGAGTTGTACGACCGCAATGGCGATGGACTGGTGGAGCGCGCCGAATTTGACGCTGCACGTAGTGCGACTTTTGCTGCTGCCGATGCCAATGGCGATGGCGTGCTGGATGTGGCCGAATACACCGCCGAGTTTGAAGGCCGGCTGGACGCACAGCGCAGCAAGGTTCGCGCCGCGGCAAGTCGCCAGGCCGGCGTGCGTTTCGATGCGCTGGATACCGATAAAGATGGTCGCATGACCTTTGCCGAGTACCAGGTGTCCGGCAAGCGGCTGTTCGAGCGTGCTGACAGCAATCGCGACGGCATCGTTGACGCCCGCGACCCCGAGCCGGTTGCCGGTGCCCATTCGGCCAACGGCAACCGTTGAGCCCCGCGTACCGGTCGCGGCTTGTGACCGGTCGTTTCAGTTTCTGCAATGACACGGCGCCAGCGCGGCGCCGATGCCCCCCCCCAGCCGGCATGGTCCATGTGATCGAGCAGCCAGGAACGGCGTATTCCCGCCATTACCTTTCTGTGGAGATCTCTCATGAATCCAGCTGTATCACTGCTTGCGCTGGCCGTGCTGGCCAGTCTGTCCGGCACCGCCTGCGCCGAAGCGCTGGCTGACGCCTCGAACCTGGACACGGTCCGCGTCGAGGCCGAGCGAGCAAAGAAGAGCAAATCGCGCAACCAGAACGTGACGGTTCTCACCGCCGCCGATCTCGATGCCGAGATGGCGAACAACATGGAAGAGGCCATTCGCTACATCCCGGGCGTAAGCGTGGTCGACATGGGCCGCTTCGGTGACAACGGCTTCAACATCCGTGGCCTGGAAAGCGATCGCGTTGCGATCACCGTCGATGGCCTGAGCCTGGCCGAATCGGTGGAGACGGCGCGCTCCTACGAGTTCTTCCGCAGTGGGCGCGGCGATGTGGACATCGATACGCTGAAGAGCCTGCAGGTGGTCAAGGGCGCTGATTCGATCACCTCCGGCAGCGGTGCGCTCGGCGGCGCGGTGGTATTCACCACCAAGGATCCAGCGGACTACCTCAAGCCTGAAGGCAACGACACCCATGTCGGGGTGAAATTCGGTTACAGCGGCTCAAACGACGAGAGCATGGGCACGCTGAGCTTGGCCAACCGTACCGGCATCGTCGAGTCAATGCTGGTCTACACCCGCCGCGAAGGCCACGAAAGCGAAAGCTGGTACGACAGTACGGTGGACCGGATCGGTGTCGGTCGACGCACGCCGGATCCGGTCGACAGCACGCGCGACAACCTGCTCGGCAAGGTCGATCTGCAGTTGTCGGATGCGCACACGCTGGGCCTCATGTACGAGCGCGGCCGCGCCCACAACGAAGTCGACAATCTTTCCCGCGTCTACGCGCCGGGCTACCTGGAGCGCAAGGGCGATGATCGCAATGATCGCGACCGCTATGGCGTGAGCTGGCAGTGGCGTGCAGGCAATGCCTTGTTCGACACCCTTGATGCGCAGCTGGACCGCCAGGTCACCGACAGTCGTGGCGTTACCCGCATTCTGGCCGGCAGCGGTTGCCCGGGTGGTGGCGCTCCCTGCAAGCGCAGCGAAGACCGCGCCACCGAGCAGACTCTGGACCGCGCAGCGCTGGACTTCAGCAAGGTGGTGGAAGGCCCGGTGCGGCATGACATCGGCTACGGCCTGGCGTGGCAGCAGCGCGACATCGACTACACCGCAGTGGACACCCGTTGGAATGCGGCCGGTGGCATTGCCAGCGTGGAGCATGACCCGCGCCAGGTGCCCAAGACCGATGCACGCTCCTGGAACCTGTATGTGCGCGACAGCCTGAGCCTGTTCGACGAGCGGCTGCAGCTCAGCGGTGGCCTGCGCTATGACCGCTACGATTACTCGCCGCAGGTAGACAGTACCTTCGTCGACAAGACCGGCAGCGTGCGTGACCTTCGCTTCTCGGCACCGAGCTGGCAGGTGGGGGCGGAGTTCCGCTTCCTGCCCGACCACGCGCTGTGGGCGCAGCTGGGCCGTGGCTTCCGCGCACCGAGCGTGGCGGATCTGTATTCGCCGACCAGCGCCAGCGCCGCGTTCGACGCAGTGAGCGGTGCACCGATCCGGCTCGACACTTCCATGTCCAATCCGGACTTGGACGCGGAGAAGAGCCTGAACATCGAGCTGGGTTACCGCTGGACCACCGATCGCGCGCAGTTGGGGTTCTCGGTGTTCCGCGACCAGTACGACAACTTCATCGAGACGGTGACCACGGCGGTGCCGTATGCCAATGGTTACCGCACCACGGCAACCGGTCCGGTGCAGTACAGCTACAACAGCACGATGCCGGTCAACGCGGGCAAGGTGACAGTGAAGGGCGCCGAGCTGGAAGGGCGCTGGCAGATTGCCGACGCGTGGTCGTCGCGGATGGCGGCGGCGTACAGCAAGGGTGAGAAGCACAATGGTGATCCGCTGGAGAGCATCGTGCCCGCCAGCGCGGTGCTGGGTGTGCGCTATGCGCCTTCGCCGTCGTGGAACGTCAGCGCCAACCTGACCCACGCCTGGGGCAAGAGTGCCGGCGACGCCTACACCACATCAGCCAATGGCACGCAGGTGGTGCCGGCGTGGACAGGCAAGGCCGACGGTTACACGGTGCTGGACCTGACCGGCAGCTGGAACATCACCTCGCAGTTGCGGGTGACCGCAGGCATCTACAACCTGACCGATCGCGAGTACTACCTGTGGCAGCGAGTGCGGGTGATCAACAAGGGCAGCAATACGCTGTACGGCTACGTCAACGATGACGGCATCGGGCGTTACAGCGAGCCGGGCCGCAATGCCCGCGTCACTGTGGCGTATTCGTTCTGAGTCATTGGGGGGCTGATCCCAGTCCTTTGCGCGGGGAACAACAGCGTGGAGCGCAGGCTCCGCGCTGTTGTTCTTTTGGGGGCCGGTGTGGGGCTGCATGCGGGCGACAACGCGTGCAGATGTTTCGCCCAACGTGTCCGGAACACCGGCTAAGCTCAGCTATCCGTACCGGAGGCTGCTGGCAATGCCGATTCGCACAGATTCAGGTCGTCGTCGCTTCATCACCCATTCCGCAACCCTGGGGATGCTTGCTGCGTTGCCTTCGGCGCAAGCGCTGGCTGTCCCGTGCAAGGGCGCCGTCAGCCGCAGCTGGATTCCGGACGACACATTCCTCGCCGAGTTGCTGCGGATCATGCAGGCCTTCGCGGTTCCCGGTGTTGGTATCGCCGTGGTTGAAGATGGTGTTGTGGCGTGGAGCAGGGGATTTGGCCTCGCCAATGCGCAGACGCAGACGCCAATCGATGCGCGCACGGTGTTCGAGGATGCTTCGCTCAGCAAGCCAATGTTCGCCTATCTGGTGATGCAGCTGGTGGAGCAGGGGCGGATCGATCTGGATGCTCCGCTGGTTGGCTATCGGAGGCCTGACTATCTCGGAGATCATCCGTGGCTTGCGCTGATCACCGCGCGCGATGTGCTGCGGCATACGACCGGCCTGCCCGACTGGCGCAAGTCGCCAGCAACCGAGAAGCTGGTGCCGATGGTGAAGCCTGGTACGCGCATCAACTATTCCGGTGAGGCCTTTGTGTGGCTGCAGCTGGTGGTTGAAGCAATCACCGGTCAGAGTCTGGATGAGTCGATGCAGGTACATCTGTTCGGCCCTGCTGGTATGAACGACAGCAGCTATACATGGAATGCGGACCTGGCGGCCCGCTCGGTCCATGGTCATCCGGCGCACGATCGTATTGATACCGGAACGCCGCGACAGGTGATTCGCGAACAATGGGGCGTCGCCCAGCAGGTTGCAGATCGCTGGGGTAAGCCACTGTCCGCATGGAAGTACGCAGATGCCGAACGCGCAATGCCGGAAGTGCTCGCGCTGGCGCCGCCGGGTTTGGTGACATGGCCGGGCGATATCCTCGCCAATGCAGCAGCAAGCCTGCGGACGACAGTGCATGATTACGCGAGCTTCCTGAGTCTGATGATGGCTGGCCGACAACGCGCATCGTGGGAGATCAGTGAGGCTGCGCGGCAGGCGATGCTTACACCGCAGATCAGCTTGCCTGGGCGATGGACCGAAAAAGGGCTGGGGTGGAACACGGAGCAGACCCGTGATGGCCCGGTGTTCTACCATTCCGGCAGCAACAGCGGCATCTTCAAGAATTTCGCCATTGGTGACGCGCAGCGCGGGCGAGGCATCGTGGTGCTGACCAACGGCGGCAGCGGCTCGTTCGTGCATCAGCGCGTGGTGCGTGCGGCGACGGGATATGACCTGCTTTCCTATGATCTTTGATCCAGTGGTGATTGCCGCCGGTTCAGACCTTCGCAGCGTCTTGATGGTCCGCGGAAACACCGGTTGATTCTGGAGTCAGGCCGCGCGCTTGCTGCTGACGGCCTATAGCGATGGCGTCAACGGTCGAATGCGCCATCGCCCGCCTTCTCAGCGATAGGGCGAACCTCCTGCACCAATGTAATAAAGGTCTTGCCCGGCTCTTCATTCATGACCTCGTGTGCGGATTGCTCAAACCAGATCAGCTTTTTTTGCGGCGCCTCCACAGTGGAAAACCACTGTGCTGCCAGCTCTGATGACACGTTGTGATCGTGGCGGCCGAGGAACAGGAACAGCGGCGTCTTCAGCTTCCGGGTTGTGCTCATGTCGAGGGTAAGCACCCCGGACAGCAGGTGCTGCATCGAAAAGTCGTTGCCTTTCCAGGCGGCAGCCACGTCAGCATCGGAATACTCCGGTGAAAGGGAGAACGCGGCGGCCTCGGCATTGCCGCCCCTGCGATTGTGGACCATGCCGCCGTAGTGGTTCAGCCAGCGCCGTTGTTTGAACAACGCATCCAGTGGAACAGGAGCGTCACCCTGTGCGTATGGCGCTATGGCCTGCAGGTCGGCAATCGCCTGCGCGTTGTTGTCGCGCTGCGCCTGCTGCATTGTCCACGCCCAGCCTAGGCGCTCGCTTTCGGGCGCGTTGGATATCTGGCCCATGCCGATATAGGCATGCAACCACTCAGGCCGCTGCCGTGCTACTTCCAGACCAAGATAGCTACCCCAGGAATGACCGAGCAGGAAGATTCTCTCCTTGCCGAATTCGTGCCGTAGCCAGTCCACCATTTCCAGCGAATCTTCCACCATTCGCTCGCGCGTCATGGTCGGGCCGATCAGGGCAGGGTCGTTGCTCGCGAACGTCTTGCCAGCGCCGCGTTGGTCCCACTGCACTACGGTGAAGTATTCCTCCCAACCGCGTTGGAAGTACCAGCTGGTTGGCATTGCTACCCAGCCCGGACCGCCATGCAGCATCAGTAACACCGGGTTGCGTGGATCGCTGCCACGGATGGACACCCATTGATCGATGCCGCCGATGCGGACCTTCTCCAGGCGCTCGATGCCACTGTCGGCGACCACCCGGCGCATGTCGGCCATGATTGTCGTGGCCTGCGCACGGTTGCGTGGCGCCGGGCCTTCGGCCGCACCGGCGACCGGGGCAGCCGCGGCGATGATACAGAGCAACAGCGCTGGCAGAAACTTCATCGATTTCCCTGCTTTGATTCTGATTGCGTTGTCGCAGCATGCCATGCCGCAGTAGCGCCAACACGATCGACGGCTTGATTTGCTGCGCAATGAGTGGACGCTGCCCGCAGCGTGGTCAATGTCCGCTTATGCTGGATGCGCTGAGGCGGTCAAGTCGATGGTGGTCGAGGGCGCTGCAGCGCTTGCGGCTAGCGTTGAACCAACGTGGGCGCCGGTCTGGTTCTGAAGCGGGGGGAATTTGAGCGCTACCATGTGCATGGCCTTGCGTGACGTACTATTCGCCGTCGGCCTGGAACCCAACCTTCTTGTGGCTGCCATCGCAGAAAGGTTTGTTGTTGGAGTGGCCGCAGCGACATAACCATGTTTCGGTGAGGCGGTCGATGGTGCGCCCGGTGCCGCTGACCACTTCGAGATTGCCGATGACGTGCAGCGGGCCGTTCCTGGTTGGGTTCACCTGTAGCGGTCCGTCGCGTTGCGGTAGTGCTTCGGATTTCTTTTCTGCTGGTTCGCCGGTAGCGATGAAACCGCACTCGACGTGGCGGTGATCGCAGAAGGGTTTGTTGTGCGATTCGCCGCAGCGGCATAGCGTGGCGCGCATGCCTTCGTCCTTGCCAGCGATCAGCAAGGGGGCATTGAAGGCGAGGGGGCCGTTCTCGCGGATATGCACCAGGTTCACTACCGGCGCCGGCTCGCTGTGCGTGCCGTCGTTATACGCGTAGCTGATGGCGCCGGAGGGGCAGTTGCGCGCGATCAGACCCACTTCTTCAGGAGCTACTGCATCGGGGTGGATCCATTCGCCCACCACATTCGGCACAAACACATCCGGATGGCTGAGCACGCAGTTGCGTGAGTGGATGCAGCGCTCGCCGTCGAAATGGATGGTGACGGTTTTGCCGCGTACGGTTTCGGTTGCCATGGGCTGCCTCCGCTTCGGAATGCGCAGTGTCGCGCGGAAGAGGTGAAGGCTGGCGTATACAGCTTGGTTTTTTTTAGGGGCGGCGCAGGCCGCGAAGCTGGTGCCAATGAAACAGCCATTGGACCGGGGCTTGAAGGGGTACGAGCTTCGCGGCTTACGCCGTTCCCACAAAGGCAGGTTATTTGCGTATGGCGAGCACGCCATCCAGCGCCAGCTCGGTCTTGAAGCCGGATTTCTGCAGGCGGGTGGCAACTTCGCGGGGGACGTCGCGGCCGCTGGTGAGCTTGTTGGGCGCGCCGGTGTAGTGAAATAGGCGGCCGCCTGTGCGCAGCACGCGGGCGAGGTGGTCGTAGAACACTTGTGAATACAGTTCGCCGGCAATGCCGAAGCGAGGCGGGTCATGCAGGACGGCGTCCATCGACGCATCGGCGATGCCTTCGATTTCCTTGGAAACATCACCATGGTTCAACTGCAGGCGACCGCCTGCGTGTTCAGCAGCGGGATCCGGCGACCATGGGTTCAAGGTGCGTAGCCACAGCACCTCCGGGCTCTTCTCGAATGAGCGGATAGCGGCCACACCTTCGTCCAGGCAGCAGGCGGCGAAATAGCCCATGCCGCCGCAGGTGTCCAGAATCCGCTTGCCACGTGGCTCCACCAGCGCCACCTTGCGGCGGGCGTCGTCCAGTGGCGAGATCTGCGCGCTGACCAGCATCTTGATGCCGTCGATCTCGAAGGTGGGAATGCCCCAGTCGGTGGGTACCAGCTTGTACAGGCCGCTGCCGAAGCGCGAGGCAGCGCTGAATTCGTCGCCATCCCAGTAATAGATGGTGCGGTCCTTGAGCTTGGCCGGCCACGGGTAGTGCTGGCCGCGGTACTGCCAGCTGTCCGTGCTGAGGCTGACCGGTTCCTGGCTGCGGCCGAGGTCGAGCGAGGTGCTGAGCTCGCTGCTGCCTCTCTTCAGGGCGCTTTGCATCTGCTCGAGCAGAGGGCGGGTTAGCAGGGGGCCGGTGTAGTGGGGCATGGGTGCGAAGGTGATGCGGGGGAGGGAATGCTACCGCAGGGTGGGTTTTGGGGTTTTGGTTCTGCTCTAAGGGCACCCCTCCCCAGCCCTCCCCTTGCCTGCGGCAAAGGGAGGGAGCCTTTGCCCGCTCCCTTTTGCTTAGCAAAGGGGAGGGCTGGAGAGGGGTAGCTTTGGACGTTCACTCAAGCCAGCTGAATCAGCACCCAGCCACCCAAGCGGGCATAATTCGCACCCCTTATCTCGATTCTGCCTGCGCTGCCGCATCTGTCGGCCAGCGCTGGCGGCCAGCCCGTATGTCCTCCCTGCATTCTGAACTGGCGCAATGGCGCGCCAATCCCCTGCGCGAAATGTTGGCCGGTGCCGTGGCGACCTTCGCTTTGATCCCCGAGGTCATCGCGTTTTCGTTCGTGGCCGGGGTGGACCCGCAGGTTGGCCTGTTCGCTTCCTTCGTGCTGAGCATCGTTATTGCGGTGTTCGGCGGGCGGCCGGCGATGATCACAGCGGCTGCCGGTTCGGTGGCCTTGGTGGCGGCGCCGCTGATCAGCGCGCATGGTCTGCCGTATCTGTTTGCGGCCGGGCTGTTGGCGGGCATCATCCAGATCATGTTTGGCGTGCTTCGGCTGGGCGTGTTGATGCGCTTTGTCAGCAGCTCGGTGCGCACCGGCTTCGTCAATGCGCTGGCCATCCTGATCTTCGCCGCGCAGCTGCCACAGTTGCACGGTGCGACTGCGGCGACCTGGGCGATGTTGGCGCTGGGACTACTGGTCATCTACGGATTGCCGCGGCTGCCCTTGCCTGGCGTCCGTGCGATTCCCTCGCCGTTGATCTGCATCGTGGTGCTGAGCGTGCTGGCTTCGTGGCTGAAGCTGGATCTGCCCACCGTCGCCGATCTTGGAAAGCTGCCGGACGCGCTACCGCAGTGGATGGGTTTGCCATCGTTGCCGTGGGATCTGGAAACGCTGCGCATCATCGCGATGCCGGCCTTGGCTATCGCGATGGTGGGCTTGCTCGAGTCGATGATGACGGCGCGTGTGGTCGATGAACTTACCGATACGCCAAGCTCCAAGAATCGTGAGTGCACTGGTCTGGGTGTGGCAAATATCACCGCCAGCCTGTTCGGCGGAATCGCCGGCTGCGGCATGATCGGGCAGACCGTTGGCAACGTGAAGTACGGCGGGCGTGGTCGGCTTTCGACCTTGTTTGCTGGCGTGTTCCTGCTGGTGCTGATGGTGTTGCTGAAGCCGTGGGTTGGCCAGGTGCCGGTGATCGCGCTGGTGGCGATCATGGTGATGGTCAGCGTGTCCACGTTTGACTGGCGCAGCCTCGGTGCCTTGGTACGGCATCCGCGCCTGTCTGGTGTGGTGGTGCTGGCGACGGTGGCGGTGACCCTTGGGACGCATAATTTGGCGGCCGGTGTTGGCGTGGGCGTGCTGCTGAGCGGGGTGTTTTTCGCGCTGAAGGTGGCGCGCCTGCTTGATGTGGAAGCGCTGGATCAGGCCGATGGCAGCCTTCGCTATGTGGTGCGCGGGCAGGTTTTCTTTGCTTCCGCTGATGCCTTCATTGATGCCTTTGACCCGCGTGTTGCCGAGGGGCGCGCGGTGGTGATTGATCTATCCGGCGCGCAGCTGTGGGATATCACCGCAGTGGCGGCTTTGGAGAAGGTGGTCAGCCGCTATCGCCATCACGGCGTGAAGCCGCGCGTGCTGGGGCTGGACCGACAGGGGCGGGCATTGATGCGGAGGGTGCTGCGTGAGGGCGAGCTGGCTGTAGAGGACCCGTCTCTGTAGGAGCGGCGTCAGCCGCGAAGCTGGTGCAGGTACCGATTGCCTGGTTTGTTGCGATTGCAGAATCTTCTTCGGCGGGTAGTTCGGTGGCTTCGCGGTTTACACCGCTCCCACAAGCGTTGGCCGCAGGTGATGCTGTTGTGGGAGCGGCATCAGCCGCGAAGCTGGTGCACTTGCCGGTTGCCTGGGAGTTCGCAATTGCAGGAACTTTCTCGGCGGATGGTGCAGTGGCTTCGCGGCATACGCCGCTCCTACAAACATCAGAGGGCTTACATCACATCCCAGGCGTAGCCGCCGCGCTCCAGTACCGATGCTGCCAGCGATTCGACGATGTCGTCTTCATTGCGCTCCAGTCCACGTACATTGCGCGCCATACGCCGACGCGCCTGGCGGGCAAACAGGCGGGCGATCTTCACCGCGTCTTCGGCCGCCGGGTGACCAGCCTGCAGCAGGCTCTCCACGCGCGACAACACGCACAGGCCAACAAAGAGATCGATGGCGATATCGGCCACGCGCTTCTGTGCATGCTGCTGATCGGCGATCTTCTTGCCGTGCTTGCGCAGCAACCGGTCTGAGGCCTTGGACAGTTCCACCGTGTACTTCTCGCACAAGCGCGCCAATGGCCGCAGTGCATCGTTGAGCGGTACGCGGATGCGGCCGGTGCCGTAGCCGGTAGCCTCGCGCATGCGGCGGCCGGCATAGTCGCTGAGCACGCCGAAGCCCTTGATCGGGTCATTGAAGATGCCGCCCACCGCGCTCTGTAGCTCGCTCAGTGTCGCGCCTACACCCTTCAGGCCATTCAGCGCCACATACAGGCGCAGGATCTCGTTGGTTCCCTCGAAGATCGACAGGATGCGCGTGTCACGGGTCATCTGCTCATACGGAAGCTCCCGCATGAAGCCGTTGCCGGCGGCAATCTGCAGTGCTTCGTAGCAGCTGCGTTGTACCGCTTCGCTGGCGAAGATCTTGCTCATCGCCGCTTCCACCGAGTAGTCGCTGCGGCCACTGTCGATCAGGTGCGCCACCATCCACACCGTGCTTTCGGCAGCGAAGCAGTCGGCGCTCATCTGTGCGATCTTTTCGCGCACCAAGCCGAACTCAGCGATCGGCTGACCGAACTGCTTGCGTTCGTTGGCTTGGGCACAGGCCATGCGGATCAGCGCACGCATGCCGCCCACCGCGCCGCCGCCCAAGCCGGTACGGCCGCTGTTGAGGATATTCATCGCCACCTTGAAGCCCTTGCCAACCGGGCCCAGTACGTTGGCCGCCGGCACGCGTACGTCGTTGAAGGCGACGGTGGTGGTGGACGAGGCGCGGATGCCCATCTTGTCTTCGTGCGGGCCGTGGCTGACACCTTCCCAGCCGGCCTCGACGATGAAGGCGGTGACCTTGCCTTCGGGCGTGTCGGTACGCGCGAACACGGTGTAGAAGTCGGCGATGCCACCGTTGGTGATCCAGATTTTCTCGCCGCTCAGCGTCCAACTGCCGTCGTCGTTGCGCTGTGCCTTGGTGCGGATGGCGGCTGCATCGGAGCCGGCGCCGGATTCGGTCAGGCAGAACGCGGCGATCATCTCGCCGCTGGCCAGCTTCGGCAGGTAGCGCTGCTTCTGCTCGTCATTGCCGAACAGCAACAAGCCCTTCATGCCGATCGAGCTGTGCGCGCCGATGGTCAGCGATACCGAGCTGTCGTGGCTGCTGGTCTGGCCCAGCACGCGCGCATAGGCGCCATTGGACAGCTCCAACCCGCCGAACTCCTCCGGAATGATCAGCCCGAACAGGCCCATGTCGCGCAGTGCCTGGATGAACTCCGGCGGCTGCTCGGCATCACGGTCGTACTGGCGCAGATCGGCGGTCTTGTCGGCCAGGAACTGGTCGATGGCATCGGTCATCGCGCCCAGCATCTCGCGGTCACGCTCGCGGATCTGCGGGTAGGGGAACAACACATCTTCGGCGATATGGCCAAAGAACAGCTGCTTGGCGATGCTTTCATCCAGGTTCTGTGCTGCAACGGTATTCACGTACGGCTCCTTGTGCTGCGAACGATGACGGCGTTTGCCCGATGATGACCCACTCTTGCCACAGGTTCACGCATTCGAAGGGCACAATCGTGGAACTCGTTGCGCTCTTGTCGGTCTCTGTCCTGTGCGTTTGTACCGTGACGGGGCCGGTTAGTGCTCTGCGTCGTGTTTCTGATGGAGTTGCATGCGTTCTGACCGTTCAGCCGAACCGCTATCGACCCGACTGACCGCCGGCGTTATTGCATTGGCGTTCATGTCAGGGCTGGCGCGTCTTATGTTGCAGCTGCCGGAGCTGAACGCAGTGCGGGAAGAGACGCGGATCCAGCTGCGCTGGTTGGCGCCGTCAACGGCACCTGCCGTAGCGACACTGCCGCAACAAGCGGCTACAGCGACCCAGACAGCAGCCGTGTCGCATGAGCAGGCAGCGCCGGTCGCGGCCCTGGACGATGGGCAAGCGCATGCGGCCAATATGTCACCTGCGGCTGCAACGACTGCTGCGAGCGCACCTGCGGCAGCTCAGGCGGGGTGGTCGCAGCGACTGTATGGCAAGGACGGCAACTTGGCGGTGCCCAAGGACGGCGCTGATCCACGCCAGGAGAGTGCGACCGAACGCGTGTTCGAACACCGTGATGAACTGGCTACCGGCGTCGGCGAGCGGCCGCTGGAGAAAATGGTCTCCGGCATGTTCGAGGACAAGACCAAGCCGCCGACCCTGGGGCAGATCGGTGCGCGTTTGATCCACGGTCCCGACATCCAACCTGCGCAGGCACGGCGCCCGCCTGAGGTGGCGTTCAATCCCAACCTGCATGAGCGCAAGTCCGACCTCGGTAGCGAAGCTACCGGCGATGCCTATAAGGCGGCGCCCATCCGCTACGAAAAAGCGCCGGACATGAAGGGTGGGGCCAGCCGTCGCATTCGTGTTGCGCTGGGCGCACTGGAGCAGCGCTATCCACGTTGCAATGCGCAGCAGCGCAGGCAGTGGCTTGCCCCGTTGATGACACATCTGGACGCACTGCAACGCGCCGAATACCGCTACAACAACGGGGCCGATCCGCTCGAGGCTGAGCACAGCCTGCCCAGCGCCGCAGACAGCGCTTACGACCTCGCCCGACGCGCGCTATGGGACGCCGAGCGGCGCATGAAAATGTGCATTTGAGCGGTGGTCATCGCGGGCCAATGGCGAGCCTTGCCGTCGTCATTGCCGGTGTCCATTGATCAGGCCGTGCGTCATGCGGGGGACAAACCGGGACAAATCAGGACGACTTTTCTAAGTTATTGTCTTTGAATGATTTTTTGACGGTTTTGCATGCCTAGAATCGGGCGTCTTCCCTTTCTGGTGGTGCGATGAAGTCGATCGGTCTGTTGTTCTCCACGCTGGCGCTTGTTTCCACATTCGGCTGTCAGGCAACGCCAGTGCCGGTGCCGTCCGCAGGCGTGGGCATCGCTCCTGGGCATAGCCATGCGCTGCCCAAGCATGCGCTTGTTGGCTATCTGCATAACTTCGACAACGGCGTGGGCTTGTTGCCGGTTGGCAAGGTGGATGAGAGCTGGGACGTGATCGTGCTGGCTTTCGCCGATGACAAGGGCGAGGGCAAGGTGGCGTTCAACCCGGATCGCGGGCTGGACCGCACGCAGCTGATCGCCGACATCGCCGCCAAGCGTGCGCAGGGCAAGATCGTGGTGCTGTCCTTCGGTGGCGAGCTGGGCACGGTGACCTTGAACACGCAGCGCGATGAGGACAATTTCGTGCGCACCACCGCCGATGCGATCAACACCTACGGCTTTGATGGCATCGATGTTGATCTGGAAAAGATTGCCGGTGTGGTGCACGGCGCTCCGGTCACCCCGCACCTGATCTCGGCGGTGAAGCGCCTGCACGGCATGTACCCGAACCTGTATGTGTCGATGGCACCGGAGCACCCGTACGTGCAGGGTGGCTTTGTGTCGATGGAAGGTATTTGGGGCGCCTACCTGCCGCTGATCGACGGCCTGCGTGAGGAGCTGGATCTGTTGCACGTGCAGCTCTATAACAACGGGGGGCTGCCCACACCCTACCGCGACGAAAAGTATCCGGGCGGCAGCGTGGACATGATGGTGGGCTCGGCCAAGATGCTGATCGAGGGTTTTGATCTTGCCGGTGGCAAGGGGCGGTTTGCAGGGCTGCGTGCCGATCAGGTTGCCCTGGCGTTGCCGTCGGGCCTGCGCGCTGCAGGCAATGGTTATGCGACACCGGCGGATATAAATCGCGCCTTCGATTGCCTGACCACGGCTACTCAGTGTGATGAGGTGAAGCCGAGTCAGCCGCATCCGGATTTCCGCGGGGTGATGACCTGGTCGATCAATTGGGATGTGGTCGATGGGCGTGCGTTCTCGGGCCCGGTAGGTGGGCATCTGCGGGCGGCGCAGGGGCGCTGAGTGCAGTGGGAGCTTTTGCGGTTTTGGTTTTTGGTTGAGGCAGAAGCAAAAGCAAAAGCAAAAGCAAAAGCTCCCCTCATCCGGTGCTTCGCACCACCTTCTCCCGTGAACGGGAGAAGGGAAAGGCTCAAAGCCAAAGCCAAAGCCAAAGCCGCAACCGCAACCGCAACCGCAACCGCAACCGCAACCGCAGCCAACAGCCAACAGCCAACAGCCGATCTATTCCGCGTCTCTCAGGTCTGCGCTTTCACTCCACCCAGAAATGCACCAGAGTCACCAGCTCATCGCTGCGAAACCCTGGGTACAAGCACTGCATCACGGCCAGTAATCCCGCAGGCGTACGACAGCCAGGATCATGCTCATCGCGCAGATCGGCTTCATCCAGTGCATCAAAAGCCCGCAGCTCGGTCTGCAGTGACAAAGGGCCAAGCTGGCGGCCTTCACCCAGATCAATGCGGGCCTGTGCCACCCCGTGCCAACGCGCCCCACGCCGTACGCTGGTGTTGCGCCCGGTATGGAACTGAGGGTTGTCGAAGCCGAGCAGAGGTACCGTCATGGGCGTTGGAAGGGGCTGGAAAGCAGGTATTCATTCTGGGCGCGATGGTTGGTTTTTTCATCACCTGCCGTTCAAACAGGCAGGCTCAGCATCGTCTCCTTCCTCACGATTGGATCTGGCCCCATGCCGCGCGCGGCCGCACTTGTGCTGTTGCTGCTCTTATACGGGCTGTGCGCGCCGTTGCAGGCGCGCTCGGTGTACCGCTGCGTGCAGAAAGGCACGGTCAGCATGGCTACTGCGCCCGAGCCGGGCTCCAGTTGCAAGGCCATCGAGGTTGACGACAACGCCGTGCAGACGCCCAATCTATGGGGCAACTTCGGTGTGTTCAGCGGCACCTTGTATGAGCGTGAGCAGGATGGCAAGTTGGTTTATTCCACCCGCAACCTGCCGGGCTCGACTCCTTACCTGCGTTTCACTGTCGCCACGCCGCCGGGCGAGTCGGCCCATGAAGGTCTGGGCCGGGTAGGCACGCCGCAGTTGAACCGGCACGCCCCGCAATTCCTGGCCGCTGCCAAGGCCACCGGCGTGGATGATGCCTGGTTGCGTGCAGTCGCCCATGCCGAAAGCGCATTCGATGAAAAAGCGGTGTCGCCCAAGGGCGCGCAGGGGGTGATGCAGTTGATGCCGGAGACGGCAACCGAGTACGGGGTGAGTGATCCCCTGTCCCCTGCACAGTCCATCAGCGGTGGCGCGCGCTACATGAAGTCGCTGCTGCGTCGCTACAACGGTGACCGGACCTTGGCGGCAGCCGCTTACAACGCTGGGATCGGGGTGGTTGCACGTTATGGCGGTGTGCCGCCCTATGCGGAGACGCGGCAATACGTGGACAAGGTATTGGCCTTGTACGGGCGTTACCGGGAGGCGATGGGGGCGGCGCCGGAGAAGCCTGCTTTGTAGTGGGTTTTTCGGGACTGAGAGAGGCAAAAGCAGAGCAAGAGCACCCCTCCCAAATCCTCCCGTTGCCTGCGGCAAAGGGAGGGTGCAGTTCGCGCGGTGCCGCAGCTTTGGCTTGCGCCCCCTCCCTTGCGCAGCAGGGGAGGGTTGGGGAGGGGTGCTTTTGTCCTTGCTTTAGTTCTCAGCACCAACCAGCCCAGCCTCCAGCAACCGCAACTGCTCCCAGCCAACGTGATGCATCAGCTCGCGCACCACCACCAGCGCGGCGACGAAAGCCGGGTTCTCGGGTACATCCAGGCTCTTTGCCGGCATCCCCGCCGCCACCTGTGCCAGCTGGTTGAATGCCCGCTCGACTTCGTCGATGTCCAGCTCCCAGATCGCTTGCGGTGGATAGCCCAGCACGCCTGGCAGGGGAGCCAGCACCGCATCGGCACACTCCAATACCTCCAGCGAATCCAGGCGCAGGGCCGGAATCCACGGCATCAGCGCATCCTCGGTACTGGCGATGGCCTGCTCCACTGCACGCTCAGAAGGCGGGAAATGCCGCAGACCGGCCTCCAGCAGCGAGGACAGTGACAGTGGCAGGCTGATATCCGTGCTCTGCCCAGCCTGCAGGCGGATCGCCTCTTCTTGCAGATATAGATGCATACGGTTCTCCACCATGCAGGGCTTTCGGCGGTTTCGCCGCGGGCCGTGAGCGTCTATGGTGCCGGGTCCGTAGTTGGTTGGGTGTACATGGATCGCAAACATTGGGTAATTGCCGTCATCGCAGTGACCGGCGCCGCGCTGGCTGCCACCTTCGTGTGGGCACCGCAGGCGCCCCCACCGGCTGGCCCGCCACCTACAGCGCTGGGCTGGCAGGCGCAGATCGAACTGCTGGGCGGCGACGGCGTGGCGGGTAACAGCGCCGGCAAGGCCGCACAGACCCGTTTCAGTGATCCCTGGGGGCTGGCGATGGGCGGCGGCCTGTTGTTCCTTGCCGATGCCGGCGACAACAACCGCATTCTCTACCGCGGCATGGACGGCGCCTTCCAGGTTCTGGCCGGTGGCATTGAAGGCTTTGCCGACGGGCGGGGCACTGCGGCGAGGTTCAATACGCCGTCGGGCATCGCTCTGGATGCGCAGGGCAATCTCTATGTAGCCGACACCGGCAACCACGCCATCCGCAGGATCAGCGCGCAGGGTCAGGTCACTACCGTGGCCGGTGACGGCACGCCTGGCTTCGCCGACGGCAACGGTGCGCAGGCGCGCTTCAATGGGCCGATGGGCGTGGCGGTGGGCGCGGACGGCCGCGTCTATGTCGCCGATACCTGGAATGACCGCATCCGCGTGATTGCCGCCGATGGCACGGTCAGCACCCTGGCCGGCGGTGCACTGCCGGGCTGGGAGGACGGGCAAGGCGCGCAGGCCCGTTTCGATACGCCGACCGATCTGAAGTTCGACAGCCTCGGCAACCTCTGGGTCGCCGACCTGCAGAACAACGCGCTGCGCACGGTCAGCAGCACCGGCATGGTCAGTACCCGCGTTGGCATGCCCAACGCCGATCGGGTGTTGTGGGGGCCGATGACCCTGGCCATCACCCATGACGACGTGGTCTATGTTGGCGAGCGGCTGAGCGGGCGCGTGGTGCAGTTGTCGCCGCATGGCCATCTGGTGGCCGTCGCGGGCAACGACGCGCAGCGTTTTGCGCGCCCTGCGGGATTGGCGCTGGCGCCGGATGGCAGCCTGCTGCTGAGCGACGCCGATGCATACCGTCTCCATCACCTTGTGCCACACATCGCGACGAAGGCTGATGTGCCGCCGCAGCTTGGGCCCTCGTCCGATAATCCTCTGCCTGCCAACCAGGGCCGCTGGCCATTGGCACCACAGCTGGGCTGGCATGAAGTGACCGGTACGCTGGGCGAGGTGCGTGGCAACTTCAGCGGCGAGAGCCGCCACCACCTGCACAGTGGTTTCGATGTGCGCGGTGACGTGGGCCAGACCGTGCTGGCTGTTGCCAGCGCCAAGATCAGCAGCCCGGCATCGAGCTGGTCGCTCGGTGGTCAAGCCGAGGGTCTGTCGCTGGACAAGCTCGACTACATCCATATGAAGGTTGGCCGCGACGCAGCCAACCGCGCGCTGAATCCGACGCGCATGCAGCTCGTCTACGACGAAGCCGGCCAGCTGGAACGTGTGCGCGTACGCCGCGGCACCCGCTTCCAGCCCGGTGATGCGCTGGGCAGCATCAATAACCAGGCGCATGTGCATCTTGCTGTGGGACCTTCAGGATACGAGCGCAATGCGGTGCGTCTTGGCTTCTCCAACTACGCCGATCATGTCGCTCCGAAGATCGACGACATCGCCCTGCTCGACAGCAACAACCAGCGTTTGATCGACAAGGTGGATGGCCGCCTGCAGGTGCCGCGTAATGCTGGTGGCCTGCAGTTGGTGGTGGAAGCCTGGGACCAGGTCGACAACAACTTGCCGCGACGCCGCCTTGGCCTATACAGCCTGGGCTATCAGATCCTCGATGCCAACGGCCGCGCGCTGCCCGGCTACGAACAGCCGCGTACCAATATCATCTTCAATCGCATGCCACCGCAGCGCGAAGCGGTGAAGCTGGCTTACGCGGCCGATAGCGGTATCACCGTACATGGCAGCAGCAGTACCCGCTTCCGCTATGTGTTGACCAATACCGTGCGTGATGGCTTGTTGGGAAGCGGTGAACTGCAGCCGATGGAGTTGCAGCCGGGTAACTACAGCATTCGCATCACAGCGAAGGACTACAGTGGCAATCAGGCCGTGGCCGGTAGCGCGCTCGATATCAGCATTGGCCAGTGATTGCGCGAAGGCGTCAGCTCGGTAGGCGGTGGAATGGCGGTTTGCATTGATTGGATGTGGCCACGGATGGAATCATCCGTGGCCACCTGGCTTCAGCTTGCTGCTTACCAGTCGTACTGCAGCTGCAGGCGGGCGTAGCGTGGCGTGGCGTGGTGTAGTACTTGCCGGCCCGGTAGTTGTAGAAGTCGGTGATGGTCCCGCCGAGTTGGTCGAGTACTTGGTCTCATACACCTGCAGCGGCTTGATCGAGTTGAAGGCATTGAGTACCGAAAGCTGCATGCTCAGGCCTTCGGCCCATTTCGGCTTGTAAACCACGTTGGGGCTGAAGTTGAGTGTCCACGGCGTGCGGCCAGAGCCGCCCAGTTTGGAGATGTCGTCTTCACCAATGTTGCAGGTGTGGAACACGCCGCCGTAGCCGTACTCGGCGTCGAAGGTGCCAGCACCGCCACCCAGGCAGCTGATCGGCGCGCCCGACTGCAGCTGGAGGTTGGCGCCCAGCTGCCACTCGTCGTTGAAGTTGTAACCGCCGTAAAGCTTGAAGGTATGGCGATGGTCGTTGAACAGGTAGCCATCGGCACCATACATGAGCTCGGCTAAGTCGAAGTCCGAGGTGGTGCCGGTATCGGCCTGACCATTGGTGCTCTTCACCAGGCCTTCGTAGTTGCCACTGAGCTTGGCCCAGGTGTAGTTGAGGCTGGCATACCACTTGTCGCTGTGTTTTCCGCCTCCAGCGTCAACGCCTTGTAGTAGCGCTTGGCCTTCGGGCCCAGTTTGTCGGCAGCAACGGTGAGGGTTTCGGCGCTGCCGTTACCGTCCACATCCAAGCTCAGGGTCAGGTCGCGGCCGGGGTTGTACAGATAGCAGCCCGGCAGACCTTCGCGCACGCCCCATTCACCGCCCCAGCTGGAGACGTCATAGCCGGCGTCCTCGGCGGCGTTATACAGCTGTCGGGTGTCGCAGGTGTCATCAATGACGTTGTTGACGCGGCGATAAGTGGCTTTTGCGCTCAGTGTCCATGCGTCGAGCCAGCTTCTGTCCGAGTGCAGCTCGTACTGGTAGCCGAGGATGGCCTCATCCTGCGTGTAGGGCTTCAGGCCTTTGCTGGCGACAGCCTTCGGGTCCGGTGTAGTGCCGTCTTCGCCGTTCACCAAAAAGTCGTAGGCGCCGTCGCCGTAGGAACCGGTGACGTTGGGCACGCCGGTGCCAGCGTCAAAGCCGTCGTAGCTGTAGTAGTTGTAGGTGTAGTACGAGGCTGATGCAACGCGCAGGGCAACGTTGGCGGCGATCGGCAGGGAGTAGCGGCCCAATGAGGCATACAGCTTGCTGCTGCCATCGCCGAACAGATCCCACGAGAAGCCCAGTCGCGGCTGCCAGATGTTGTCCTGTTTGACGAAGGTGGCGCCCGAGCCGTTCTTGTTCACGAACGAATCGTTGCGAACACCGACGTAGAGCATGAAGTTGTCGCTGATCTGCCAGTGATCATCCAGGTACCAGGACTTCTGGTCGATGCCGATTCCGCCACCAGTGCGGAAATTGATCAGGTAGGCATAGGATGGGGTCAGTCGCCAGTAGGCGCCCGCCGAATACGACACGCCTGCAGTGGAATTCCAGTCTTCATCGCTGTAGCCACCGCTGATCTTATGCTTGCCCAGCTGCCATTCCAGATCGAGACGAGTGTTCTTGCGCTTGTCATGGCCGCCCATCATCTTGACGACGTCAGTTGCCGCGCAACCAATCTGCGCACCGCTGGTACCGATCACGTAAGGGCATGCGCCTGCGGGACCAGTGATGTTGCCATCGTAGTAGCTCAGGGTGCCGTCAGGGCTGATTGTGAACTGCGAGTTGCGATTGCGCATCTGCCCGTACTGCAGCGACGCGGTCAAGGTGTCGGTCAAGTAGCTGGTCAATTTGAAAATGTCGGTCTGGCCGCCGCTTTTGCCCACCAGTTGGCCCAACGCTTTGGCTTTGGATGGCTCGCCGTTGCTACCAGCGCTGCTATAGGCTGCCTTGAAGTAGTCGTAGGTATAGCGGCTGCTATTGTCGAAGCCGGTGTATTCGACGTGGTTCTTGTCGTTGGGATACCAGTCCAGTTTGACCAGCCAGTACGGGGTCCTGGACTCATAGTCATAAGCAGTCGTGTCCAACGAAGCTGGAACCACCGGCGTATCCGGGGCAGCAGCATTGCGGATCTGGCTGCCAACGCGGTAGCTGTAGAGGGTCTGCTTGGAGTTGCCAAACTCTCCCAGGGCGAACACGAACAGCTTGTCTTCGATCAGCGGGCCGCCAACCCATGCGGTGTAAGTGTTGGTGCTGCTGCTGTTCCTGTCGTAGGAGCGGAGCAGACTGCCATCGGTGCAGAAGGTGTCAGGTGCTTATTCGCGTAGACCAGCGGGAATGCCGGCCCAGCTGAAGCCGCCCTTCCATTCGTTGGTGCCGCGTTTGACGTTGACCGAGGCAACACCGCCGGTGGACAAACCATACCGTGCGCCGTAACCGCCGGTCTGGACATCGAGCTGATCGATGGCCTGGAACGGCATCTCGGAGAACGACAGACTGTCGTACAGATTGGTGACGTTGAAACCGTCGACGTAGTAACTGTTTTCCGCAGCCGACGCGCCACCGAAGGAGGCTGGGCCGAAGTAGCCCGAGCTGGCAACCGTGCCTGGTGTAAGCAGCGAGATGCTGGTGATGTCGCGGCCTATCGGCAAGGTGTTGAGCTGCTCGGCAGTGAATGTAGTGCGGGTTTCAACGCTGGTAGGGTCAATCTGATTGGTCCAATGGCCTCGCACGGTTATGCGATCCAGCGAGGTGGCGCCGTCGGCAGCTGCGAAGTTGGCAGTGCTTGCTTGCCCGGCGACTACCCGCACCTTGGTAGTGCTGATCACCGTGTCGCCATCCAACGTTGATACTTCGTACTCTCCGGTAGGTAGCGCCGTGATTCGGAATCTGCCATCGGCTGCAACCTGCACCTCCCGCACAATGCCGGTTGTCAGGTTCTTCACTTGCACCCGCTGCGATGCAGGGCCATTGCCGATGATGTCGCCGGTGGTGCTCTGTGCGTAAGCCGAGGCCACGCATGCAGCGAGCATCAAAGCCAGTGTGGTGCGCTGGAACATGTTTCTGTTCTGCGTGTAGGTGCTCATCGAATCCCCTCAAAAAGTAGTTGGCAGGCGACTCTCAAACTCAAGGCTGCGATTGCCCGGCCGTTGGCGCTCACAGGTGAATTTGGCGACTCAGTCAGTTGCCTGGCAAATCACTGTGATGAATATGCGGGGTTTGAATTCTTGTAATGGGTTTCTTTCATTTGTCAATTTCGTGAGCCGTTTCTTTAGAGCGACGGAATGTTCGAAGATGAACTTGAATTTCGGTTGTTTCTGCAGATGTGGATACAGGAGCTCGCGGTGTTGCCGTCGTTGAAAAAAAACCCCGGCGCGAGGCCGGGGTTTCAAGTACTTCTTTACAGGGAGATTGCGTTGCTTCTTAACGGCCGATCAGAAATCGTAGGACGCGGACAGGCGCACTGAGCGCGGCGCGGTGTAGTAGGTGCCGATGCCGTAGGTGTTGGAGACGGTGTAGCGGCTGTCGGCGTTGTACTTGGCGTCGGACTGGACGGGCTTCAGCTCGTTGAGAACATTGAAGACATCCAGGCTGAAGGCCAGCTTGTGATCGGCGAAAGCTGGGCGATACATCACACCTAGATCAACACGCTTGGTCCACGGCTGGCGACCGGCATCACCAGGGCTCGAAGGCTGGCCTGCGCAGTAGTGATATGCAGTCCGGTAGCCCATCGGGTCACCTTCGTTGGCGCCGTAGTAACCAAGGCAGCTTTTCGGCATGCCCGACATGATCCGCAGCGTGGCCGAAGCGGTCCATTCGTCGTTGAACTGGTAGGCACCATAGCCCTTCAGCTGGTGACGACGGTCATTGGCAAGATAACCGCCGGCGTATTCCATCAGGTACGAGCCGTCCCAGTCCTGCGTCTTGGAGACATCATCCTGACCGATATCCGACTTCACCTGACCTTCGGTGTTGCCGAAGTTGCGTGACCAAGTGTAGTCCACGCGGCCGTACCAGTTGTTGGACAGCGGGTGTTCGAGGAACAGATCAATCGCGATGTAGTCACGCTTGGCCTTGTTGCCGCCGAAGCCCCAGTCGCTGCCGCTCATCTGGAATGAGGTGTAGCCTGAACCATCCAGGTGCTTGGCCAGGAAGGTGTTGGTCTTGCCCGGGTTGAAGATCGCGCAATGCGGTACGTCGAGGTTGGAGGTGTCGATCTTCATCGATTTCAGCTTCGCGAACATGCTAGCCGGATCACAGATGTCGTCGATGGCCGACTGCAGACGACGGTAGGTGAACTTGGCGCCGGTGTTCCAGGCAGAACCGATGGTCTTCTCGAAGCCGAGGATCAGCTCATCCTGATACTGCGACTTCAGGTCGGTCGGAGCCACCGAGGCCGGATCTGGGGTCGCACCATATTCGCCGTTGGAAGACACGGGACCCGGGCCGAGCGCGGTCAGGCCGGTGGGGTTGCCGTTGGCGTCGATACCGGTGTAGTTGAAGTACTCGTAGGTAAAGGTTGAAGCCGAGGCTCCGCGGATGGCGACGCTGTTCGGCAGGGCGAGGTAGTAGCGGCCCAGGTTGGCGAATACCTTCAGCGAGGAATCACCGAATACGTCCCAGGTTGCGCCCAAGCGCGGAGCCCACTGGTCGCCGCTGTCAACGTAAGGCTGGGCGGCGCTGTTGTAGTTGGTGAACTTGTCATTGCGCACACCCAAGGTCAGCAGCCAGTTCGGCGTCACCTGCCAGCGGTCCTCCAGATAATAGGCCTTCTGCTTGACGGACATGCTGGTGGTGGTGGAAAGGATGTACTTGGAGACGTAGTAACCATCACCACCTGGCGCACCGACACCCAGTGTCGGAGAGATGGCTGAGTTCGGGGACAGTGACTTGGAATAGATCCAGGCATAGCCCGGGCCGGTGACGTGCTCGCCTTCGTTGTGAGCATTGAAGTACATGTTGTCGATACCACCGGTCAGCTGGTGGTCGCCAATGCGGTACTCCAGGTCCACGCGCAGGCCGCGGGTCTTGCTGCCAGCGTCGTCTGCCTTGGTGTACAGGCTGGCCTGGTCGTTGCGGATCGTGCTGTTACCGTTGGTAGCGGGGTTCTGGTTGGCCACGCCATTGAGGTACGGATTGGCCGAGTTGCCTGGGTTGGTCTGCAGGTTCACTTCCTTGCTGCGGCCCCAGACGGCACTCAGGGTCAGGTCGTCAGTGATGTAGCTGGTGTACTTGAAGATGTCGAAGTCATCTTTGATCTTGATCGTGTCGGCATAGGTGCTGGCACGGCCACCTTCGGAGAAGTCGGCGTAGTTGAACGAATTGTGGTAACCCGCCTGGCGATCGGTCGTCTGGAAACGGGTGTATTCCAACGTGTTGTTATCGTTGATGTTCCAGTCGATCTTGCCGTAGAACTTCGGCGCGCTGTAGCTGTAGTGATTGCGTACCTGCTGCGACGCGACACGGTTGGCAGTTGAGACGCCATCGGTCTTGTCCGATTCACCGGAGACGTGAATGAACAGACGGTCGTCGATCAGCGGGCCGCTTGCATAGCCGCTGTAGGTGGTGCGGGTTGCAGTATCACCATCACGGTAGCGATAGAGCGTGCCAGGGCGGGAGGTGTTGATATAGCCGTAACGGTCCGGCAGATCGTAGTCAGGGTAGTTGATGTCGCGCGGGGAGGCGGCAAGGCTGTCCGGTGCCCAGGTTACTTGCGCGCCGAAATGCCATTCATTGGTGCCGCGCTTGCCCAGCTGGTTGAGCACGCCGCCGGTCGAGCGACCGTAGCGCGAGCTGTAGCCGCCGGTGTAGGTTTCCTGCTGGTCAATCGAGCCGTAGGGAAGGCTGATGCCACCCAGGTTGTTCAACGGATTGGAAGCATTGAAACCGTTGAGGTAATACGCGTTCTCGGTGACGCTGGAGCCACCGAACGACAGCACGGAGCGGGAACCATTGGTGAACTGGCCGCTACCCGCGACAACGCCCGGCGCCAGCAGCGCGATGGCTTCTGCGCTGCGACCAAGCGGCAGCACGTCAAGCTGTTCGGAGGTGATGACCGACTTGGAGACCGTATTGCTGACGTCGATCTTTGGGATGTTGGCCGCGGTGACGGTCACCGCATCCAGGGTGGTTGCGCCACCGGGGGCACCGAAGGAAACCTCGGTGCCCGAGCCTACACGCAGCTGCACGTTCTCGCGCTTGTCGACAATCTGGCCATCGCGTTCCAGGCTGACGGAGTACTTGCCGACCGGGAGCGAGCCGAGGTTGTAGCGGCCATTGGCATCAACCGCAGCGCTGCGCTTGAGGCCGGATTCGTTCTGGACGGTGATGGTGGCACCGGCGGCGGCAGGGGCGTTGCCGAACAGGGAGCCGGTAGTGCTCTGGGCAGCGGCGGCGCCGATGACGGAGGTGAGGACGATGGCCAGCGCGGTGCGCTTGAGCCGGGTGACGTTAGTGCTGCGGGTCATCAAATTTCCTTGGTTCATTGATTTAGCAAACTGCTGTTGCAACCGCGCTGCACTGAAATGTAGTTTTCGTTACAGCTGAACGAAATCTTAATTTCACTTGTACGCAATTTACAATCTCAGCTGCAACTAATTGCAAGTGGTTGAAATTGATAAAAAAATAGATTTGTCATGAGAGTTTGCCCGCGTTCATATTTCTGCCTCACGCTTGCTCGCAGATTCCGTACTTGTGCGTATTGACTGAATGTTGGGCGCAAAAAACCCGCCAACGCGGCGGGTTCGGGAGGTTCAAGATGCCAGTGGTCAGTGCGAAGAGACTGCAGCGGTAACTTGTCGGGATGCGTGGGGCCGGCTGCATGGACGGCGCCAGCCGGCGCCTGTCACGCCCCCACCCGCGCCCGCTCCACATCCAGATCATCCACCGCCCGCACCTCGATGCTGCCGTAAGCCGCCCACGGAAATTGCCGGGCGATGCGCATGGCCTCATCGGAATCCGCCGCTTCGATCAGATTGAAACCGGCCAGGATTTCGCGGGTCTCCGCAAACGGGCCGTCGATGATCCGCGACTGGCCCTGACGGCTGCGCAGGGTCTGTGCGCTGGCTGGAGGCTGCAGACGTTGCGACATCAGCAAGGTGCCTTGCGCCTGCAAGGCATCGGCATGTTGCAGGCAGCCGCGCATCAGCGCGTCGTAGTCATCGCCAGGCAGGGTCTGCAGCAGTTGCGGGTCGATGTAGATCAACAACATGAACTTCATGGGTCCGGCCTTGCGCAAGGAAGGGGCACATCATGTCGCATCACGCCTGCTGCATTGCCGCATAAATGAGTTCATAAAAAGACCGCGCAGTCTTGTCGAGATTGTCTGCTGTGCTTCGTCGTACCTGATGTAAAGCGGGCATGCCGCCTGCAACGGAGCACGGCAATGAAAGTGATGGTGCTGGTGAAAGCGACACCCGAGACCGAGGCCGGGGTGATGCCAACGCAGGCGGAAATCGCCGCGATGGGAGCCTTCAACCAGGAGCTGGTGAAGGCCGGAATCATGCTGGCCGGCGAGGGCTTGAAGCCCACGTCGCAGGCCGCGCGGGTGCGTTTCGCCGCCGAGGGCCGCAGCGTGATCGACGGTCCGTTCGCTGAAACCCGCGAGCTCGTTGCCGGCTTCTGGCTGTGGCAGGTGCGCTCCCTGGACGAGGCGGTGGAGTGGCTCAAGCGTGCCCCGTTCACTCCGACCAACGGCAGTGCGGTGGAAGTGGAGATCCGCCCGTTCTTCGAAGCTGAAGATTTCGGCGCGGCCTTCACTCCGGAATTGCAGGCACAGGAGCAGCGTTTACGCGAGCAGATCGAACGCAACAACTGACCCCAACCCCGAGCAGCAGGAGCAGGACAATGAAATTGATTCCGTTTTTGGGCTTCAATGGCCAGACCCACGAGGCGATGGCGTTCTACGCCAAGGCGTTGGGTGGCACGGTGGTGTCGGAAATGAAGTACAGCGACATGCCGCCCAGTCCGGACATGGATGCGGAGGGTTGTGGCGGCTTCATGCCGCAAGCGGATCAGGTCGCGCACTGCCAGGTTGAAGCCGGCGGCGCCACGTTGATGGCCGCCGATGGTCCGCAAGCTGATGGCAGCTGTGCCACCACCATCAATGTCGACGTAGACAGCATCGAGGAAGCCGAGCGCGTGTTCGCGGCCCTGGCCGAAGGTGGGCAGGTGCAGATGGCCTTGGCTGAGACCTTCTGGGCGCATCGCTGGGGAATGTTGCTGGACCGCTACGGCAAGCCGTGGATGGTCAACTGCATGAAGCCGATGCCGGCGGAGGGCTGAGCATGGGCAACCCGCAGATGATCTTCGTCAATCTCGCAGTGCGTGACCTGCAGGCGTCCAGGACGTTCTTTGCTGCGCTGGGTTACAGCTTCAACCCGCAGTTCAGCGATGACAACGCGGCCTGCATGGTGATCAGCGACAGCATCTTCGTGATGCTGCTGGTGGAGCCGTTCTTCCAGACCTTCACCAACAAACCTTTGGCCGATGCGCGCAAGCAGACCGAGGTGATCACTTGTTTGTCGGCAGTCAGCCGGCCAGCGGTTGATGAGCTGGTGGACAAGGCCTTGGCCGCAGGTGGCAGCGAACCGATGCCGGCGCGTGACTACGGCTTCATGTACCAACGCGGCTTCGCCGATCTTGATGGCCACCTGTGGGAAATCGCCCATATGGATGGCGAGCCGGGTCAATAACCAGGAGACGATCATGGCTTACGTGGATGGATATGTATTGCCGGTACCCAGCGCCAGGCTGGGCGAGTACAAGCGGATGGCGCGCAAGGCCGGCAAAGTGTGGAAAGAACACGGTGCCTTGGCATATGTCGAAGCAGTGGCCGAGGATGTGAAGCCTGGCAAGCGCACTTCATTTCCGCAGGCGGTGAAGCTGAAGGAAGACGAAGTGGTGGTGTTTGCCTACGTGCTGTTCCGCTCGCGTGCGCATCGTGACAAGGTCAATGCCAAGGCGATGGCCGATCCACGCTTGGCCGGCATGGGGCCGCAGAACATGCCGTTTGATGGCAGGCGTATGTTCTGGGGCGGCTTCAAGCCGTTCGTGCAGTTGTGAGCTTCTGCTCCCTCCCTTGCGCCGAAGGCGGAGGGGAGGGCTGGGGAGGGGTTGGCTTTTGTTTTGCGCCCCGGTGATGGAAGTTTCCCTGATCGTATGCATCACCAGCTTCGCGGCTGACGCCGCTCCTACAACGACGCACTCCGCACTTGCGGCAGTCGCACCGCGATGCTCTGATCGCTGCCTATGACCGATCCACACCTGCAGCGACTGCTCGACACCCTTTGGCGCATGGAATCGCCGCGCCTGGTAGCGCGCTTGGCACGCATGCTCGGCGATCTCGACAGCGCTGAAGAACTTGCGCAGGACGCGTTGGTCGCGGCATTGGAGCATTGGCCCAGGCAAGGCATTCCCGACAATCCAGCCGCCTGGTTGATGGCCACCGCGCAGCGGCGTGCAATCGACCGGCTGCGGCAACGGCGCCTGCATGCGCAGCGACAGTTGCAGGTCATCGACGAACAACAGGACTACGCCATGGGCGCGGATCAGTCCGACCATCTGGATGACATCGGTGACGATCTGCTTCGGCTGGTATTTGTCGCCTGCCATCCAGAGTTGCCCGCCGACGCCCGGGTCGCGTTGACCTTGCGTCTGCTATGTGGCTTGAGTACCGCTGAAATCGCGCGTGCCTATCTGGTCCCCGAACCGACCATCGCCCAGCGCATCGTCCGCGCCAAGCGTCTGTTGGCTGAGCGCAAGGTGCCATTCGAAGTGCCGCGTCTGCAGGAGCTGGCGCCACGTCTGCGGTCGGTGCTGGATGTGGTCTATCTGGTGTTCAACGAAGGCTATACCGCAAGCAGTGGCGAGGACTGGACGCGGCCGGCGTTGTGCGAAGAAGCGCTGCGGCTGTGCAGGGTGCTGACCGGGCTGATGCCGAGCACGGTATCGGTACTTGGCCTGTTGGCCTTGATGGAGCTGCAGGCCTCGCGTCTGCGCGCCCGCGTGGCGGCCGATGGCTCGGCCGTGCTGTTGCTGGATCAGGACCGCAGCCGTTGGGATTGGCTGCAGATCGCGCGCGGCCAAGCCGCATTGGATCAGGCAATGACACTGGGCGGCGCGGACGATGCTTACGTATTGCAGGCAGGTATCGCTGCTTGTCATGCGCGCGCACGGCAAGCCGAACAGACCGATTGGCAGGCTATCGCTGATTTGTATGCGCGGTTGGTCGAGGTGATGCCTTCGCCGGTGGTGGAACTCAATCGTGTGGTGGCAGTGGCGCAGGTCCAGGGCCCGGCGCCGGCTTGGGTCTTGCTGCAGGCGCTGGTCGATGATCCGCAACTGCAGGGCTATGCGCCGCTGCAGGCCGTACGCGGCGATCTGCTGGCGCGGCTTGGGCGCGGACCCGAAGCGCGGCAGGCATTCGAGCAGGCCGCAGAGCTGAGCAGCAATGCCCGCGAGCGCGAGGCGCTGTTGAGCCGTGCGGCAACCCTGCAATAAGACACTGCACATCAACGTGCTGGGCTGGCTACACTCCAACGGTTGCCTTACCACTGGAGTACAGCGTGAAACGAGTCGTAATCAGCCTGCTGGCGATGTCGGTATCCACGGCCTTGATGGCTGCCCCGCCCAAGTTCGATGGCGCGCGCATCTCGGCAGACGTCCGCGAGCTCGCCTCTGACGCCTATGAAGGCCGTTCCCCGGCGACTGCGGGCGAGGAAAAGACCATCGCTTTCCTGAGCAAGCAGTTCGCCGCTGCTGGCATGCAGCCCGGCGGCGACCTGCAGGACGGCAAGCGCCTGTGGACCCAGGCTGTGCCGCTGCTGAAGGGCGACATCGTTGGCAAGCCGGTGCTGTCGCTGAGCAGCCAGGGCAAGCCGCAGACGCTGACCCAGGGCCAGGAAATCGCCGTGCGCGCGGCCATGAACGGCGCCAGTGCGGTGGATATCAGCAATGCGCCGATGGTGTTCCTGGGCTATGGCGTCAAGGCGCCGGAGCGCAACTGGGACGACTTCAAGGGCGTGGACCTGAAGGGCAAGATCGCCGTGGTGCTTATCAACGACCCGGATTTCGAGACCGGCGCCGGTGATTTCGACGGCAAGGGCATGACCTATTACGGCCGCTGGACCTACAAGTACGAAGAAGGCGCGCGCCAGGGCGCAGCCGGCGTACTGATCGTGCACGAAACCGCACCGGCCTCCTATGGCTGGGCGACGGTGGCCGGCTCCAATACCAACACCATGTTCGACGTGGTCCGGCAGAACCCGGCCGAGGCGCATCCGGCGCTGGAAGGCTGGATCCAGCGTGACCTGGCGGTGGAGCTGTTCAAGCGTGCCGGACTGGATTTCGAAACGCTGAAGAAGCAAGCACAGTCGCGTGATTTCCAGCCGGTGGAGCTGAAGGGCGAAACCTTCTCTGCCAACTACCAGGTCAAGAACGAAGTCATCACCTCGCACAATGTGGTCGCGCGCCTGGAAGGCAGCACCTACCCGGATGAAACCGTCATCTATTCCGGGCACTGGGATCACATCGGTGTCGGTGAGCCGGATGCGCGCGGTGACCGCATCTTCAATGGTGCGATGGACAACGCTTCCGGCACCGCCGCACTGGTCGAGCTGGCGCGTGGTTTCGCCACCCAGCCCAAGCCGCAGCGCTCGGTGCTGTTCCTCGCCGTGACCGCGGAAGAAAAAGGCCTGCTGGGCTCGGAGTACTACGCCAGCAACCCGTTGTATCCGCTGGCCAAGACGGTTGCGGTGATCAACATGGACGGCATGTCGCCGTACAGCCCATCGCGCGACTTCGGCATCTACGGTACCGCCAAGGTGGAACTGCTGGACCAGCTCAAGGACGTGGCCAAGGGGTGGGACATCCGCTACACCCCGGACACCAAGCCGGAAGCCGGCCTGTTCTTCCGCTCCGATCACTTCCCGTTCGCCAAGCGCGGCGTGCCGGCGCTGTCGTACGGCGCAGGGCAGGACTGGATTGATGGTGGCGTCGCCGCTGGCAAGAAGGCCTCCGACGAGTACACCGCCAAGCGCTACCACCAGCAGGGCGACGAATGGCAGGCCGACTGGACCTTCGCCGGTGCCGCGCGTGACCTGGAAGTGCTGTACACCCTGGGCGAGAAGCTGGCCAACTCGCGCGACTGGCCGAACTGGAGCCCGGAAGAGAGTTTCCGCGCGACGCGCGATGGGAGTGCGGCTGAGCGTAAGTAAGGCTTGAGCGTTTTGAAGGCTTGAAGGCTTTAAAGGCTTTGAAGCCCCTCTCCCGCGTGCGGGGTGAGAGGGGCAGGGTGCGAACCACAGGTTCGCTGCCCATCGAACGCCCTTGCGCCAGCGCAAGGGCCGGGGCGCGGAGCGGGGGTTGGGGTGAGGGCAGCTTTTGCTTTGGAGCACAGCGATCCTTCGCTTGAGGCTCTACCGGCAAAGCCCCTGCCGAGCATGGCTCGGCACTACAAGCCCCTCTCCCTCCGGGAGAGGGGTTGGGGTGAGGGCAGGGGACCCATAAATACATACAGCCCCCAAGAATCCCGCCACCGCACCATCAAGGAAGACCCATGACAAATACCAGCGCCTGCCGCGCGATCCTGTGCTTGGCCGGTATCACCTCTTCGTTGTTGGCCTCCGCTGCGCCCTTGCCGGCAAACTGGCAGCTGCTGCCCACAGCCCAACAGGAAGCAGAGAAAGGCCTGCCTGCGGCCCTGCAGGCGCCGCTGCTGGCAAAGAACCAGCGCCCGCTGCAGCAGGTCGAGTTGCTGGTGGCATTGCCGTTCGAGCAGGTGTTGCCGGTGGTGCAGGCCAGCCTGGCACCGCTGGGCAAATTCAATGCGCCAGTACAGCGCACCCGCGTGGCCTACATGGATCACGGCTGGGGCAATGTGTTGATCGCGCGCCGTCCTGAGCTGAAGGCCGACTTCATCCGTCGCTACCGCATGCCGGCATTGCAAACGGCGGTGGAGCAGGGCGCATTGCTGGCCGAGGAACTGCCGCTGCGCGAGCAGCGCCTGCAGCGCGACCCCACGGTCGATGCGATGAGCGACAAGCTGGCTGAACTGCAGGGCAGCTTTACCAGCTGGCAGGCCAGCGCCGAACAGAAACACGGTGTACTCGGTCGCGCCAGAAGCACAATCGAAGTGCGGGTCATGCAGGTCGACGAAGCACTGGGCAAACCGGCTACGGTCATCACCCTGAGCCGCACCGACGACTGGCCAAATCCGAACGGCGGCATCGTCGACCAGCTGCGCGAGTTCAACGTGATGGGCGGGGGACCCTCGCCACGTCTGAGCCGCCGTCGCGTGCCGGAGGCGGTGTTCACGCCGGTGTACGACGCCGTGCGCGCACTGCCCGGCGCTGCGCTGCAGATCGGTGTCAGCGCCAGCGATTGGCAGCTGCCTGCGCAGGCAGACACTCGCATCGTCGAGCCGACCTTGACGGCGCCGGGCGGCAACAAGGACGCGACCGCAGCGCAACGTCTGTTGCCCTTCGGCAGTGGTGACTACTACGACATGCGGCCGCTGGCCGATGGCAGCGTACTCCTGCTCAGCAGCTATCCCGAGGCCTTGTGGCGCTGGGCGCCGGGCATGGGCGACAAGCCGCAGCGCCTGTGGCAAGCCAGTGCGGATGGCGGTCGCGCTGGTCTGAGCGTGGACCCGCAGGGCCGCACTGCCTGGCTGGCGGTACAACAGCAGATCGTGGAGTACAGCCTGGATCAGCAACGTGCGCTGGCGCATCCACTGCGCTGGGCAGCCGGTGTGCGTCAGCCGATCAGCGGCGGCTGGAAGTGGATGCAGGATGCGCAGGGCAGGCCGGTGCCGTACGACCATGCCCTGGACGGCGGTGGTGTGATCCGCGATGTGCTGCGCGTGCTTGAGCCGCAGGCGACGCCATCGACCGATGGTGAGCCGTGGATCTATGCGCAGCGTTTCGATGCGCCACGGCAAGGCGTGGTTGGCGGCTATCCGGGCAACTCGCTGGTCAAGCCTGTGCGCTGGGACGGGCAGGGGCAGGGCTTCTGGATCGAGGACCCGGCGGGCTTGACCGAACTGGATGGCACGACCGGGCGGGTCAGTCGTGTACTTAAGTTGCCGCGCCGCTTTGGCATGGTGGATGGCAATGACGACACCGGCATGGCGCAGTGGGTGCCAGCGCCGTTTGGTTCGGCCAAAGGTGGTTGGGTTGCGGTCGGCTTTGTGCTGATGGAAGGCAACCGCCGCGATCCGGGTATGCATGTGGTGGATCTGGCCAGCGGCAAGCTGCGGCATTCATTGGCACTGCCGGGGCTGAACGCATTGAATGCGGCAACGGCCTCGGCCGATGGACGCCTGCTGGCCCTGGGCGGCAACGAAGGCGGCACCCCAGTGCTGGCGGTGTGGAACCTTGAGTCGGGGCAGTCGCTGTCATTGAATGCCAGCCGCTCCGCCTGCTGGGACCTGCGCCAGCTGCATTGGGCGCCGCAGGGTGACGCGCTGATCGGCCTGTGTGGCGACGGTGTGGCGCGTTGGGCGCTGCCCGGCGAATGGCGGCCCAGGTAGTGCCCAGCCATGCTCGGCAGGGGCTCTACCGATAGATCCATGTAGTGCCGAGCCGGGGACGGCCGCTAGGGGTAAGGGGCTTAGCCCGCAGAAGCCCCGCAAGGGGCAAAGAGCATGGGGCCGACGTAGAAATAACCGGGAGCCACC